>NZ_BCBI01000056.1:0-42014 GCF_001320565.1 Pseudomonas sp. NBRC 111132 | reverse complement strand
CTCGATCTCACAGACCCTGAAAATGCAAAGGCAAAAACCAGCTGTGTAACACCGAAAACCGAGTTGTGCGAAGTTGTAACAGCCCATCCCGCCTTGTTGAACACTCGTTTAGTATCTCCCTCATCAAGTCCTCCCCAAACCATCACAACAACACCGAGGCCCCCATGACCACCCCGTCGTCGTCACTGTTGAGCAACGTCGAAGCCGGCGTTGCCTGGATCACCCTCAACCGCCCCGAGCAGCGCAACGCGCTGGATATCCCAACCCTCAAGCAACTGCATGCCTTGCTCGACAGCCATAACGGCGACCCGGCGGTACGCGTGGTGGTACTCACCGGCAGCGGGCGCAGTTTCTGCGCCGGCGCCGACCTGGCCGAATGGGCTGCCGCCGAAGCCGCAGGCACCCTGGAAAGCTACGGCTGGACCGAAACCGCCCATGCTCTGATGTTGCGCCTGCACAGCCTCGCCAAACCCACCATCGCCGCCATCAACGGCACCGCCGTGGGCGGTGGCATGGACCTCAGCCTGTGCTGCGACCTGCGCATCGCCGCCGCCTCGGCGCGTTTCAAGGCCGGCTACACCAGCATGGGCTACAGCCCCGATGCCGGCGCCAGCTGGCACCTGCCACGGCTGATCGGCAGCGAGCAGGCCAAGCGTTTGTTGTTCCTCGATGAACTGTGGGGCGCCGAGCGCGCCCTGGCGGCTGGGCTGGTCAGTGAAGTCTGTGCCGACGAGCAACTGCCCGCCGTGGCCGCCGAGTTGGCCGGGCGCCTGGCCTGCGGCCCGACCTTCGCCTTTGCGCAGACCAAGCAACTGATGCGTGACGGCGCCCGGCGCACCCTGGCCGAGCAGCTGGAAGCCGAGCGCCACGCCGGCCTGTTGTGCGGCCGCAGCCAGGATGGCGTCGAGGCGCTGCAAGCCTCGGTTGAACGCCGCGCCCCCCGTTTCATAGGCCAGTAACCCGATACCGACCCTGACCAGGACCTTTGCAGATGAATTTCCAACTGACCCAAGAACAAGAAATGTTGGTGGAAGCGGTACGCAGCTTTGTCGCCAAAGAGCTGCTGCCCCATGAGGAAGCGGTGGACCGCGCCGATGCCGTGTCACCCGAGCTGGCCGCACAGATCCGCGGCAAGGCCATCGCCGCTGGGTTCTATGCCTTCAACATGCCCGAGGAAGTCGGTGGCGGCGGCCTGGACTACTTGTCTCAGGCGTTGATCGAGCGTGAGCTGTCCAAGGTGTCCTGGGCCCTGCATGTATTTGTCGCACGGCCGTCGAAAATTCTCATGGCCTGCAAGGATGAGCAGATCAACGACTACCTGCTGCCCTGCGTGCAGGGCGAGAAAACAGACTGTTTCGCCCTCACCGAACCGGGCGCCGGCTCCGATGCCAACGCCATCAAGACCCGCGCCGTGCGCCAGGGCGATGACTTTGTCATCAACGGCAGCAAGCACTTCATCAGCCACGCCGGCCACGCCGATTTCGCCATTGTCTTCGCGGTCACCGACACCTACGAGCACAACGGGCGCAAGCGCAATGCGGTCACGGCGTTGCTGGTGGACCGTGGTACGCCGGGCATGACCATCCGCCGTGGCCCCAAATGCGTCAGCAACCGTGGCTACCACACCTACGAACTGTTCTTCGACGACTGCCGGGTGCCGGCCAGCAAGGTACTGGGCGAGGTTGGCAAGGGCTGGGAAGTGGCCAACGCCTGGCTTACCGCAGGCCGGGTGATGGTCGCCGCCAACTGCGTGGGCCAGGCCCAGCGCGCACTCGACCTGTCGCTGCAATGGGCCGCCGACCGTAAGCAATTCGGCCAGGCCATTGGCAGCTACCAGGGTGTGTCGTTCAAGTTGGCCGACATGGCCACGCAGATTCGCGCCGCCGAGATGCTCACCCTGCACACTGCCTGGAAGATGGACCAGGGCAGCATGACCGACGGCGAGGCCGGCATGGCCAAGCTGTTTGCCAGCGAAGTGCTGGGCAAGGTGGCCGACGAAGCCGTGCAGATATTTGGCGGTATGGGCCTTATGGACGAAGGGCCGGTCGAGCGCATCTGGCGCAATGCGCGTATCGAACGCATCTGGGAGGGGACCTCGGAAATCCAGCGGCACATCATCGCCCGCGAACTGCTGCGCCCGCTGCTGCGCTGAGCGCCTGGAGAACCCCATGTCGCAATCGATTCGTGACAACCTCAAGCGCCTGTTGGCGCCCCGGCACCTGGCCTTCGTCGGCGGGCGCAGCATGGCTCGGGCGCTCAAGCGCTGCGCCAAAGGTGGCTTTGGCGGCGAGCTGTTTCTGGTCAACCCACAGCATGAAAGCCTCGAAGGCATCCCCTGCGTGGCACGGGTGGCCGACTTGCCTTATGCCCCGGACGCTGTGTTCATCGCCACCAACCGCGAACTGACCTTGCAGTGCGTTGCCGAGCTGGCCGCACGCGGCGCCGGTGGCGCCATCTGCTATGCCTCGGGCTTTGCCGAAAGCGGTGAGGAGGGGCGCCAGCTGCAGCAGCGCCTGCTCGACGCCGCCGGCAACATGGCCTTGCTCGGCCCCAACTGCTACGGCCTGCTCGACTACCTGCATGGCGCTGCCCTGTGGCCGGTCGCGCATGGCGGCCAGCAGGTGGAGAAAGGCGTGGCGATCCTCACGCAAAGTGGCAACTTTGCCTACAACCTGTCCATGAGCGACCGCTCACTGCCGGTAGCCTACATGGCCTCGGTCGGCAACCAGGCACAACTGGGCGTGGCCGAGCTGATGGACGTGCTGCTCGATGACCCACGGGTAACGGCCATCGGGCTGCACCTGGAAGGCTTGAAGAACGTGCCGGGTTTTGCCCGCGCCGCCTACAAGGCGTTGCAGCAGGGCATACCGATCATTGCCCTGAAGACAGGCGTGTCGCAGATCGGCGCTGAACTGGCGCTGAGCCACACCAGCTCGTTGTCCGGCTCCGACGCCCTGTACGACAGCCTGTTCCAACGCTTGGGTGTAATCCGCGTCAGCGGCCCGGTGAGCTTTGTCGAAACGCTCAAGGCAGCCGCTTGCGGGCGCTTGCCCGCAGACGGCGAACTCATCGCGCTGGCCTGTTCAGGTGGCGATGCTGGCCTGATCGCCGACTATGCCGAACGCAACCAACTGCACCTGCCGAAACTTGAACAAGGGCAGGTGACGGCGCTGGCCGAGGTGCTACCGGCATTTGCCAACCTGGTCAACCCATTGGATTTCACCACTGCCATCTGGGGCGATGAAGCGGCCTTGCAACGCATGCTCGACAGCACCCTGAGCGGCGCAGCGGGTGCGGCCATGCTGGTGCTGGACTACCCGGCGGCGTTCACCGGTGAACGCAAGGAGTGCGACCTGCTGCTGGGGCTGTACAGCGATGCCCTCGAACGCCACGGCAAAATCGGTTTCGTCACCTCGGCATTCCCCGAACTTCTGCCTGCCAGCGCGCGCGAGCGCCTGCATGCACGGGGCATTGCGGCCCTGCAGGGCGTGGAAGATGGCCTGGCGGCCTGGGGCCGCATCGTCGCCTACCAACGCAACCGCCAGCGTTTGCTGGAGCAGGGCGAGGCCGCACGCATGCCGTTGTGCCCGCAGGCCCTTGCGGGCGAAAGCCGGCTGCTGGACGAATGGCAATCCAAGCAAGCCCTGCGCACCTTCGGTTTGCCCGTGCCAGCGGGTGTGCTGAGTACACCCGAGCGTGCCGTGGCAGACGCTGCCGGCGTGGGGTACCCGCTGGTACTCAAGGCGGTAAGCGCACAGCTGCCGCACAAGACCGAGGCCGGTGCGGTGGCGCTGAACCTGCGCGATGCCGCTGCCCTGGACGCCGCACTGGTGCAGATGCGCCAGCGCATCGCTGCCTACGCCCCGCAGGTCGCGTTTGATCAGGTGTTGCTCGAACCCATGGCCGAGGCGCCCTTGGCCGAGTTGATTGTCGGCATCAAGCGTGAACCCGACTTTGCCCTTGCCCTGGTAATCGGCGCCGGCGGCGTGCTGGTCGAACTGCTCAAGGACAGTGCCAGCCTGTTGCTGCCTACCACCGACAGCGCCATCCGCACCGCACTGCTGAACCTGCGCAGTGCCACCCTGCTGCAAGGCTTCCGTGGCCGCCCGGCCGCCGACCTCGACGCCTTGGTCGCGGCCATTCGTGCGGTGGCTGACTACGCCTGTGAGAACGCCGGGCAACTGCTTGAGCTGGATGTGAACCCATTGATGGTCGGTGCCCACGGCACCACCGCGGTCGATGCGCTGATCCGCCTCGGCCAGGCGCAAGGAGAACGACATGAATGAGCTGACCCTGACCGCCGGCCAGGCACTGGTGCGCCTGCTGGCCAACTACGGCGTACAGACCGTGTTCGGCATCCCTGGGGTGCACACCCTGGAGCTGTACCGAGGCTTGCCGGGCAGTGGCATCCGCCACGTGCTGACCCGTCACGAGCAGGGCGCCGGTTTCATGGCTGACGGCTATGCGCGGGTGAGCGGCAAGCCGGGGGTGTGCTTCGTCATCACCGGCCCGGGTGTGACCAACGCCGCCACCGCCATCGGTCAAGCCTATGCCGACTCGGTACCAATGCTGGTGATTTCGAGCGTCAACCACACCGCCAGCCTGGGCAAGGGCTGGGGTTGCCTGCATGAAACCCAGGACCAGCGTGCCATGACTGCGCCGATCACCGCGTTTTCGGCTGTGGCCTTGCGCGGCGACGACCTGCCCGAATTGATCGCCCGCGCCTGGGCTGTGTTCGACAGCGAACGGCCACGCCCGGTGCATATCTCGGTGCCGCTGGACGTGCTGGCGGCGCGCGTCAGCCGTGACTGGAGCGATGAGGTGGTGCGCCGCCCTGCGCGTGGCCAGCCGTGCCGCGAAACCCTCGACCAGGCTGCCCTGAAACTGGCCACGGCCAAGCGGCCCATGATCATCGCCGGTGGCGGTGCGTTGCACGCGGCCGAGCAATTGGCGCAGTTGAGCGCCCGGCTGGCGGCACCGGTGTTCACCAGCGTGGCCGGCAAGGGCCTGCTGCCACCGCAGGCTCCCCTGAATGCGGGGGCCAGCCTGTGCGTGGAACCTGGCTGGCAGTTGATCAGCCAGGCCGATGTGGTGCTGGCGGTAGGCACCGAGATGGCCGACACCGACTTCTGGCGCGAACGCTTGCCGATCACGGGCGAATTGCTGCGGGTGGACATCGACCCGCGCAAGTTCAACGATTTCTATCCCTGTGCCATTGCCCTGCTGGGAGACGCCCGGCAAACCCTGGCCGGCTTGCTGGAGCACCTGCCAGCACTCCAGCGCGACCCTGCCCAGGCCAGCGAGGCGGTAGCCAACCTGCGCCAGGCCATCCGCAATGGGCATGCACCGTTGCAGGCGACCCACCAGGCCATTCTGGACCGCATTGCCGCCGTACTACCCGACAATGCCTTCATCAGCAGTGACATGACCCAGCTGGCCTACACCGGCAATTACGCCTTCGCCAGCCGGGCGCCACGCAGCTGGCTGCACCCCACCGGCTACGGCACCCTCGGCTATGGCCTGCCAGCCGGCATCGGCGGCATGTTCGCCACCGACCACCGCCCCGGCCTGGTGCTGGTGGGCGACGGCGGCTTCCTCTACACCGCCCAGGAGCTGGCCACGGCGGTCGAAGAACTGCAGCGGCCGTTGGTGGTGTTGCTGTGGAACAATGACGCCCTTGGCCAGATCCGCGACGATATGCTCGGCCTGGATATCGAGCCGGTCGGCGTGCTGCCACGCAACCCGGACTTCATCGGCCTGGCCCGCGCCTTCGGTTGCACAGTGCACCAGCCACGCGACCTGGACGCGCTGCAGGCCGACCTGGCCAGTGGCTTCGCCACCCCAGGCGTGACCTTCATCGAACTCAAACACACCTGCGTCTGCTAAGGCGCGCACAACGACAAGAACCAGAGTGAACATCATGCCATTTCGCCGCACCCTTCTGGCCGCATCCCTGGCCCTGCTGATCACTGGCCAGGCCCCCCTGTATGCCGCACCGCCGTTGTCGATGGACAACGGCACCAACGCCCTGACCGTGCAGAACAGCAACGCCTGGGTCGAAGTCAGCGCCAGCGCCCTGCAGCACAACATCCGCACCTTGCAGGCCGAGCTGGCCGGCAAGTCCAAACTGTGCGCCGTGCTCAAGGCTGATGCCTATGGCCACGGCATCGGCCTGGTGATGCCGTCGATCATCGCCCAGGGCGTGCCCTGCGTGGCGGTAGCCAGCAACGAGGAAGCCCGCGTGGTCCGCGCCAGCGGTTTCACCGGGCAACTGGTGCGGGTGCGCCTGGCCAGCCTCAGCGAGCTGGAAGATGCCTTGCAGTACGACATGGAAGAACTGGTCGGTAGCGCCGAGTTCGCCCGCCAGGTTGACGCCATCGCCGCGCGCCATGGCAAGACCTTGCGTATCCATATGGCACTCAACTCCAGCGGTATGAGCCGCAATGGGGTGGAAATGGGCAGCTGGTCCGGCCGTGGCGAAGCGCTGCAGATCACCGACCAGAAACACCTCGAGCTGGTTGCGTTGATGACCCACTTCGCCGTCGAAGACAAGGACGATGTGCGCAAGGGCCTGGCGGCATTCAATGAGCAGACCGATTGGCTGATCAAGCACGCCAAGCTCGACCGCAGCAAGCTCACCCTGCATGCGGCCAACTCGTTCGCCACCCTGGAAGTGCCGGAGGCGCGCCTGGACATGGTGCGCACCGGTGGCGCGCTGTTCGGCGATACCGTGCCGGAGCGTACCGAGTACAAACGCGCCATGCAGTTCAAGTCGCACGTGGCGGCGGTGCACAGCTACCCGGCCGGCAACACCGTCGGCTATGACCGCACGTTTACCCTGACCCGTGACTCGCGCCTGGCCAACATCACGGTCGGGTACTCCGATGGCTACCGCCGGGTGTTCACCAACAAGGGCCATGTGCTGATCAACGGCCACCGTGTGCCGGTGGTGGGCAAGGTGTCGATGAACACGCTGATGGTGGATGTCACCGACTTCCCGGACGTGAAGGGCGGCAACGAAGTGGTGCTGTTCGGCAAACAGGCCGGGGGCGAAATCACCCAGGCCGAGATGGAAGAAATCAACGGCGCGCTGCTGGCCGATCTGTACACCGTGTGGGGCAGTTCCAACCCGAAGATTCTCGTCGACTGAAACCGCTATTGAAGGGAGATTGCCATGCGCTACGCCAAGCTCACTCAACGCATCGCCGGCGACGGGGCCGCGGCCTGGGACATCCACTACCGCGCCCTGGCGCTGCAGGCCGAGGGCAAGGATATCCTGCTGCTGTCGGTGGGTGACCCGGACTTCGACACCCCCGCGCCGATCGTCGAGGCGGCCATCGACAGCCTGCGGGCCGGCCACACCCATTACGCCGATGTGCGCGGCAAGCTGGCCCTGCGCCAGGCCATCGCCAACCGCCACCGGCAACGCAGCGGCCAGGCTGTAAGCGCCGATGAGGTGACGGTGCTGGCGGGGGCCCAGTGCGCGCTGTACTGCGTGGCCCAATGCGTGCTCGAAGCAGGCGACGAGGTGATCGTCGCCGAACCGATGTATGTCACCTACGAGGCGGTGTTCGGGGCTTGTGGTGCCAAGGTGGTGCCGGTGCCGGTCAAGCCGGAGAACGGCTTTCGCGTGTGCCCGCGTGACGTTGCCGAGCGTATTACCCCGCGCACCCGCGCGCTGGCCCTGAACAGCCCGCACAACCCGTCGGGGGCGAGCCTGCCGCGTGCCACCTGGGAGGCATTGGCCGAGCTGTGCATCGCCCATGACCTTTGGCTGATTTCTGACGAGGTGTACAGCGAGCTGCTGTATGAAGGCGAGCATGTCAGCCCCGCCAGCCTGCCGGGCATGGCCGAGCGCACCGCGACCCTGAACAGCCTGTCGAAGTCGCATGCCATGACCGGCTGGCGCATGGGCTGGGTAGTCGGTTCGGCCGAGCTGGCCACGCACCTGGAAAACCTCGCCCTGTGCATGCTGTACGGCTCGCCGGACTTTATCCAGGATGCCGCCGTGGTGGCGCTGGAACAGCAACTGCCCGAGCTGGATGCCATGCGTGAGGCCTACCGCCAGCGCCGCGACCTGGTGTGCGAGCAGTTGGCAGGCTGCCCTGGTATCAAGGCGCTCAAGCCCGACGGCGGCATGTTCGTGATGGTCGATATCCGCGATACCGGCCTCAGCGCCCAGGCCTTCGCCGACCGCCTGCTGGACAGCCAGGGCGTGTCGGTGCTGGCGGGTGAGGCCTTTGGCCCCAGCGCCGCCGGGCACATTCGCCTGGGCCTGGTGCTCGGCAGCGAGGCGTTGGCCGACGCCTGCCAGCGCATTGCCCGCTGTGCTGGCGAACTGATGCAGGAGCAGGCCGATGCGTGAGTATGCGCGGCTTTATATCGACGGCGCCTGGCAGGTGCCGAGCGGGCAGGGCGTGGCCGAGGTGATCGACCCGGCCAGTGAGCAGGCCATCGGCCGTGTACCGCTGGGCGACGAGGCCGATGTCGAGCGGGCGGTGATGGCGGCGCGACGGGCCTTCGATAGCTGGTCGCGCACGCCGTCCAATGTGCGCGCAGGGTATATCCGGGCATTGACCACGCAGTTGAAAAACCGTGCGGCGGAAATGGCAGCGGTCATCACCGATGAGCTGGGCATGCCGGTGCAGTGGTGCCAGGCGGTGCAGGTCGAAGGCCCGATTGCCGGGCTGGCGCAGTACGCCGAGCTGGCCGGGCTGATGGATGAAGTGCGTGAAGTCGGCAACTCGCTGGTGTACCGCGAAGCCGTTGGCGTATGCGCATTCATCAACCCTTGGAACTACCCGCTGCACCAGATGATCGGCAAGCTGGCGCCAGCCTTGGCTGCAGGTTGCACAGTGGTGGTCAAACCTAGCCAGGAAACGCCGTTGCACGCGTTTTTGCTGGCTGAAATGGTCGATGCCATCGGCTTGCCGGCCGGGGTGTTCAACCTGGTCAGTGGCCCCGGGGCCAAGGTCGGCGAGGCGCTGGCCCGACACCCACAGGTGGACATGGTGTCGTTCACCGGCTCCACCGGCGCCGGGGTGCGGGTGGCGCAAGCGGCCGCGCCGACGGTGAAGCGTGTGTGCCTGGAGCTGGGCGGCAAGTCGCCGCTGCTGATCACCGCCGACGCCGACTTGCATGCTGCGGTGCGCCATGGCGTGCAGGACGTGATGATCAACTCGGGGCAGACCTGCACGGCGCTGACCCGCATGCTGTTGCCGGCCAGCCGCTATGCCGAGGCACTGGACATTGCCGAGGCCGAAACCCGTGCACTGGTCATGGGCGACCCGCGTGACCCGGCCAGCTTCCTCGGGCCGATGTGTTCGGCAGGCCAGCGGCGTACCGTGCTCGACTACATTCGCGCAGGCCAGGAGGAGGGCGCGCGCTTGGTGTGCGGCGGTGATTACGGCGGCTTCGAGCGCGGGTTCTACGTGGCGCCGACGTTGTTCGCCGACGTCGACAACCGCATGCGCATTGCCCAGGAAGAAATCTTTGGCCCGGTACTGTGCCTGATCCCTTATGCCAACGAGGCCCAGGCGCTTGCGCTGGCAAATGATTCGCCGTTCGGCCTGTCCAGCGCGGTGTGGGCCGGCAACCGCGAGCGGGGCCTTGCCCTGGCGCGGCAGATACGTGCCGGGCAGTGCTTCATCAACGGAGGCGGGTTCAACTACCAGGCGCCGTTCGGTGGCTACAAGCAGTCGGGCAACGGCCGCGAGTGGGGCGAGGAGGGCCTGGCGGAGTTCGTCGAGGTCAAAGCGGTGCAGTGCTGAGCCCCTGCGGCAAGACAACCAGTTTTGTATGAGGAGAGTGTTTGTGAATGTACTGATCGTCCATGCTCACCCCGAGCCGCAATCGTTCACCGCAGCCCTGCGTGACCAGGCCGTGGAAACCTTTCGCGCCCAGGGCCACCAGGTGCAGGTCAGCGACCTGTACGCCATGGGCTGGAACCCGGTGGCCAGTGCCGATGACTTTACCCAGCGTGAGAACCCTGAATACCTGGTGTATGCGCTGGAGCAGCGCCAGGGCGTGAAGCGCGGCGGCATTGCCGCAGATATCCAGCAGGAACTGGACAAGCTGTTGTGGGCCGACTTGCTGGTGCTGAACTTCCCGATTTTCTGGTTCTCGGCACCGGCCATGCTCAAGGGCTGGATCGACCGGGTGCTGGTGTCGGGGGTGTGCTATGGCGGCAAGCGCTTCTACGACCAAGGTGGGTTGGCCGGCAAGAAGGCGCTGGTGACCGTGACCCTGGGTGGGCGCGAGCACATGTTTGGCGAGGGGGCGATTCATGGCCCGCTGGAGGACATGCTGCGGCCGATTCTGCGAGGCACGCTGGCCTATGTCGGGTTCGAGGTGCTGCCGCCGTTCGTGGCCTGGCATGTGCCGTATATCAGCGATGAGGCGCGGCAGGATTTTCTACAGCAGTACCGGCAGCGCCTGGAGCAACTGTCGGACGACCAGCCATTGGTGTTCCCGCGCCTGGCACAGTTCGATGAGGCGTTGTACCCACTCCCTTGAGCCGTGCGCGGTTTCTCGTATGAGCGGCACGATGCCGCTCCTACAAAAAAGCGCGCACGCAGCTAGGCACTAAAAGCGACCACCCACACATTCGGGGTATGTCCCCCCTCGGCAAATCCCACGATAGTGAACCCATCGGCTCGATTCCGGAGCATTCACACGATGGAGTTGCCATGCGCAAGGTACTGAAGGTGATTGGTGGTCTGCTGCTGGCGTCTGGCGCCAGCCTGGCCCAGGCGGCAGAGGTGGACAGCGCCAATACGTTACGGTTGTACAACTGGACCGACTACATCGGCGAAACCACCCTGGCCGACTTCGAGAGGGCCACCGGAATCAAGGTCATCTACGACACCTTCGACGGCTACGAAACGGTACAGACCAAACTGCTCACCGGCCGCTCCGGTTATGACCTGGTCATGCTCAACGCCTCCCTCGTTCCCCCGCTGATCAGTGCCGGGGTATTCCAGGCGCTGGACAAGCAGCAACTGCCCAGCTGGCACAACCTCGACCAACAGGTGGTCGACAACCTGCAGGGCTACGACCCGGGCCTTAAGTACTCGGCGCCCTACACCTGGGGCAGCTCGGGGGTCACCTACAACGTCGACAAGATCAAGGCGCGCATGCCCGACGCACCGATCGGCTCGCTGGCCATGCTGTTCGACCCCAAGATCGTCTCGCGCTTTGCCGACTGCGGCGTCACCCTGATGGACGCACCCACCGAAGTGATCCCGCTGGCCCTGCAGTACCTGGGCAAGGACCCGCGCAGCGCGTCGCCGGCTGACCTCAAGGCGGCCGAACAGCTGCTGCTGGGCATCCGCCCGTACATTCGCAAGTTCGACTCGGTGAATTATCTCACCAGCCTGCCCAATGGCGATGTCTGCCTGGCGCTGACCTGGTCCGGTGACTACGCCACCGCCCAGGCTCGCGCGGTGGAAGCGAAGAAGGACATCAAACTGTCGTTCTTCATCCCCCAGGAAGGTTCGCTGATCTGGTTCGACAACCTGTACATCCCCAAGGATGCACCGCACGCGGCCAACGCCCACCGCTTCATCGAGTTCTTGCTGCAGCCGCAGACCATGGCCAAGGTCACCGACTACATCCACTACGCCAACAGCAACGCCGCCGCGACCGCGCTGGTGCGTGATGACATCCGCCAGGACCCGGCCATCTACCCGGACGCGTCAACCCGTGAACGCCTGTTCGCGCAGAAAACCCAGAGCCCGAAGGACATGCGTGCCATCACCCGGGTCTGGAGCACGGTCAAGACCGGTTTCTGAACACTGCCCAACGATTCCCGCCAAGGAGCTGCCCATGGCCACCCCAAGCAAAGCATTCGTCATTGCCCACGACCCGCTGGTCGAAGCCGACAAGGCCCACTACATGCACGGCTACCATGTGTTCGATGAGCACCGCGCGCAAGGTGCGTTGAACATCGTCGCCGGCGAGGGCGCGTACATTCGTGACGCCCACGGCAACCGCTTCCTCGATGCCGTCGGCGGCATGTGGTGCACCAATATCGGCCTGGGCCGCGAGGAAATGGCCCTGGCCATCGCCGACCAGGTGCGCCAGCTGGCGTACTCCAACCCGTTCTCCGACATGGCCAACGACGTGGCCATCGAACTGTGCCAGAAGCTTGCGCAACTGGCGCCGGGCGACCTTAACCATGTGTTCCTCACCACCGGTGGCTCGACCGCTGTCGACACCGCCTACCGGCTGATCCAGTACTACCAGAACTGCCGTGGCAAGCCGCACAAGAAACACATCATCGCTCGCTACAACGCCTACCACGGCTCCACCACCCTGACCATGTCGATTGGCAACAAGGCCGCCGACCGGGTACCGGAGTTCGATTATCACCACGACCTGATCCACCACGTGTCCAACCCCAACCCGTACCGCGCGCCGGACGACATGGACGAGGCCGAGTTCCTCGACTACCTGGTGGCCGAGTTCGAAGACAAGATCCTGTCGCTGGGTGCCGACAACGTGGCGGCGTTCTTCGCCGAGCCGATCATGGGTTCGGGCGGGGTGATCATTCCGCCCGAGGGCTACTTCCTGCGCATGTGGCAACTGTGCCAGACCTACGACATCCTGTTCGTCGCCGATGAAGTGGTGACCTCGTTCGGACGCCTGGGCACCTTCTTCGCCAGTGAAGAACTGTTTGGCGTCACCCCCGACATCATCACCACCGCCAAGGGCCTGACCTCGGCCTACTTGCCGCTGGGCGCGTGCATCTTCTCCGAGCGTATCTGGGAGGTGATCGCCGAGCCGGGCAAGGGGCGCTGCTTCACTCATGGTTTCACCTACAGTGGTCACCCGGTGTGCTGCACGGCGGCGCTGAAGAACATCGAGATCATCGAGCGCGAGCAACTGCTCGATCACGTCAAGGACGTTGGCAGTTACCTGGAGCAGCGCCTGCAAAGCTTGCGCGAGCTGCCGCTGGTGGGAGATGTGCGCTGCATGAAGCTGATGGCCTGTGTCGAGTTCGTTGCCGACAAAGCCAGCAAGGCGCTGTTCCCGGACGAGGTGAACATCGGTGAGCGCATCCACAGCAAGGCCCAGGCCAAAGGGTTGCTGGTACGCCCGATCATGCACCTGAACGTGATGTCGCCACCGTTGATCATCACCCATGCGCAGGTGGACGAAATCGTCGAGACCCTGCGCCAGTGCATCATCGAAACAGCACGTGAATTGACTGCGCTTGGCCTGTACCAGGGCCGATGAACCTGGCGCAAAGGGCTGTGCGGGGGCGTGCCTGGCAAGCTAGACTGCCGGGCATGACACAGGCCTCTCCCGACACCCCGCTTACCCTCACGATGGGCGCGCTGCAGCAATGGCACGCGGCGCTGCAGCGCGCGCTGGCGCAAAGCGAAACCCCCGATGCACTGGAATATGTGGCCGCTGCCATCGGCCAGTTGGTGCAGGTCGAGTCGATGATGATCAGCCTCGAGTGCCAGGGGCGCGCACCGCAGTTGCTCTATCAGCAAGGTATTCCCGAGCTGCACCGCGCCGCAGTGCTGGAGCGCTATTTCAGCGCAGGCTACCTGCTTGACCCGTTCTGCCTGGCCGTGCAAAGCGGGCTGGCCGAAGGCTTTTACCATTTGCAGGAAATCGCCCCCGACAACTTCTTCGACAGCGACTACTACAAGGCCTATTACCTGGGCACCGGTTGCAGTGAAGACAGCTACTACATCGTCGACCTCAGCGCAGGCCGCAAGCTGTCGCTGAGCCTGTTCCAGGGCTGCAGCGGCACGCGCCTGAGTGCCGGGCAAATCGACCTGTTGCGTGCGCTGGAACCGATGGTCCGCGAACTGCTGGGGCGCTATGCCAGGCACAACCTGGACCCCGAGCCTGCCTCAGCCGAGCGCGGCAGCCTGCAGGCGGCGTTCGACAGTTTTGGCTGCCAAGTGCTGACCGACCGTGAGCGAGAGGTGGCACACATGATCTTGCGTGGGCATTCGGTGAAGTCCACTGCGCTGGAACTGGGTATCTCCCCGGAGACCGTGCGCATGCACCGCAAGAACCTGTACCTGAAGCTGGAGATCAACTCGCAGTCGGAGCTGTTTGCACGGTTTATCGACTGGTTGCGACAGGGGACTGCGGTGGTAGTCGCTTGATGCCACCCTGTTAGCGTTTTTCACCAGAAATCGCCATTTGTTAACGTTTTCGTTGATCCGTTAGTCATTTCGTACTTGCGGCGTTAATGTTTTCGCGTAAATTCTTTGAGTAGATAGCGTTTTCGGGCAAAAGGTAAAGGATTCAGCAATGCAGGTAGGATTCAGGGCGTTGGCCGATCGATATGGCATCACGATGGTGCAGCCACTTCGTGTCGAATCGACGATCGGAACCACCCGGGTGAGCCGTGACAGCGACGGGCTGGTGAGCAATCAATACCCGCCAAGCTATCGGCCATCGGACAATTTTGCAGGGCATTTCGAATTCGGCCTCAAATACGAGGACATTCACCTCGAGTTCTTTGCGCGCTTGTTTGCTGCCGTGGGCCCTGAGCCGGTCGAGGCCTGGTGCAGGCAATCCCCTTTTGGCCAGTTTGCCCGCCGTACCGGTTTTTTCTACGAATGGCTCACAGGCACCCGACTGGATGTGCCGGATGTCGGCA
Source organism: Pseudomonas sp. NBRC 111132 (assembly GCF_001320565.1). Taxonomy (NCBI): domain Bacteria; kingdom Pseudomonadati; phylum Pseudomonadota; class Gammaproteobacteria; order Pseudomonadales; family Pseudomonadaceae; genus Pseudomonas; species Pseudomonas sp. NBRC 111132. The sequence continues at coordinate 27,382 of NZ_BCBI01000056.1, read as the reverse complement.
ATGGTGCCTACTGTGATGCCGTCGCCAGTCATAAATATTTGGTTCGTACCTCGCCACTGCGTGTGCGCCGCTGGCGGGTAAACGACAACTTGCCGGGTACGTCAGGTTTCTGCCCAGTGCTACGCCGTACCGAGGAGGTTCAAAATGCCTTGGCATTCGACCTGGCGGCTGCATTGGGTGAACTCGACCAGGCCTTCGGTGCCGACATTCTGCTGCGCAGCGCCAGGTGGTTGACCTTCAAGGAGTCGCGCGCCAGCTTTCTAATCGAGAAAGAAGCCGATCAAGCGGACAGGATCCAACGGTTTGCGCACGTGATTGCCAGGTATTGTGGCACTGTCGAAGAACCGCTGAGCGAGCGATCGCTGCACAAGTTGCAGGCCGGGATATTGGGGCACGAAGCACTTGGTCTGGGGTTGCGGCAGTCCCCTGTTTTTGTCGGGCAGGCGACCATGCGCGAAGACATCGTGCACTACATCGCGCCCCATTACGGCCAGGTCGCGGAGCTGATCGATGGGCTCAAGGCTTTCGAAGCAGCTACACGAGGTGCCGAGTCGTTAGCCAGGGCCGCCGTTTTGGCATTTGGTTTCGTGTACATCCACCCGATGCGTGATGGCAATGGCCGCATCCATCGTTTTCTCATCAATGACACCTTGATTCGCGACAAGGCCATGCCTGCCGGGGTCATCCTGCCGGTGTCCGCTACCATCACCAGTTCGATCGCGTTTCGTGTGGGATACGACCAGGTGCTGGAAGTATTTTCCAGGCCGTTCATGCAGCGCTATGGGGCGTCATATCGGTTTGGCAAAGCCACCACTTACACGGACGGCACCTCGAGCAACTTCATGTTCGATGAGTACGATGATGCGGCCGTCGCCTGGCGATACCCGGATTTGACCGCGCATGTGTTGTACACCGCGCGAGTCATCGAGCATACCGTGCGCAAGGAGATGGCCGATGAAGCGCGGGTGCTGGTGGTATTCCGGCGTGCCCAGGAGCACCTGAAGGACGTGCTGGAAATGCCCGATCCGGACGCCAGTCGCATTATCCGCTCACTCAAGGAAAACGGCTGGCAGGTTTCCGGCAAGTTGAAAAAGGCTTACCCGGAGCTGGAGGATGCCGCACGGGCCGAGCGCGTTGTGCACGCTGTGCGCTCGGCTTTTGACGACGTCCTGTAGGTTGCTTAGCGGGACGCCAGTCGAGCCTCGAGCGCAGCGATGTGCGCCTGTAGCCGCTCATGCTCCTGGCGCTCGGCGCCGATGTCTTCGAACACGCTGATCAGGTGCTCCGGCTCGCCATTGGCACGGCGCTGCAGCGAGGTGCGCGCGCGTACCCAGATGTACTCGCCGCTCTTGTGGCGCACACGCTTTTCCACCTCGTAACGCTCGGTTTCGCCGGCCAGCATGCGCTGCAGCAACTGCAGGTTCTGGGCCAGGTCGTCGGGGTGGGTGATCTGCTGGAAGGTCATGCCATACAGCTCGTCGGCACGGTAGCCCAGTAGCTCGCACAGGCTGTTGTTGACCCGCTGCCAGGTGCCGTCCGGGTCGATGTAGGCGAGGGCGCCCCAGGCCAGCTCGAAGATCGCCCGAAAGCGCTCCTCGCTTTGGCTCAGCGCCTGCTGGGCGACCTGGCGTTCGGTGTTGTCCATGCTGATGCCGACCATTTTCACCGAGCGGCCGGCGCTGTCACGCACGACCGTGGCGCGGGAAGAAATCCAGCGCACTTCACCGTCCGGGCGGGTGATGCGGAAGTCGCATTCGCAGCCACTGCCGTCGGCCACCGCGTCGGCGTACATCCCCTGCATGCGCTGCACGTCTTCGTCGGGCAGGTGCCTCCAGAAGTCTTCGTTGTGGTGGACCGGCCAGCCATAGACCTGCTCGACGTTGGGCGAGTAGGTAACTTCGTCGCTGATCAGGTTCCATTCCCAGGTGACGATGCGCGCGCCTTCCTGGGCCAGCTTCATGCGTGTTTCGCTTTCCATGATCTCGGCGGTCAGGCGCCGGCGCAGGTCGGTCATGGGCAGCTCGACCACCTGTGGTTGCTGGATGTTCTGCAGTGCCTCGTCGCCATAGCGCAGCCAGATCCAGTTGACCTTGAGAAAGTCGGCCAGCTTGCGCAGGTTGTCGTAGTCGATCTCGCCGCCACGGGTCCATTTGTGCACGGCGGTGCGCGAAATACCCAAGGCCGTGCCCACGGCTTGCAGGGTCAGCTTGTGATGCTCGAGCAGTTCCTTGAGGCGGAAGGCGAAGCTGTTTTCCAACATCGGCAGGGTGTCCTGATCTGGGCCAAGAGCCTGCCAGTATACGCAACTTGTCAACTTTGGGTTGACGGCCCTGGGCGATTTGCAACTCCTTGTAGGAGTGGCCTTGTGTCGCGATGGGCCGCACAGCGGCCCCGGCAATTGTGTGCCAGGGCAAAGATCCTGGGGCCGCTGTGCGGCCCATCGCGACACAAGGCCGCTCCTACAGGGACCGCATTTGTCAGAGATCAAGCACAAGCCGCGCCGTACGGGCGCGCGAGACGCACAGCATAATGCTCTGCTGCGCGGCTTTTTCTTCGTCGCTCAGGTACTGGTCGTAATGCTCGGCTTCACCTTCAAGAATGGCCGTCTCGCATGTACCGCACACGCCTTCGCGGCACAGGCACTCGACCTTGGCGGCCTTGGACTTCTCGATGGCCTGCAGAATGGTCATGCCTTCTTCCACTTGCAACTCCACACCCGACTGCGCCAACACCACGGTAAAGGCACTGCCGGTGACCGGGGTGGCGGCGAACTGTTCCCAATGCACGCGCTGTTCGGCGATGCCGGCTTGGGCTGCGCAGGCGATGACCGCATCGATCAGCGGTTTGGGGCCGCAGACGTACAGGTGCGCTTGCGCGTCCAGCCCCGCGCACAAGGCGGCCAGGTCAAGCTTGCGGTCGAGGCTGTCGATGTAGAATTGCGTGTTGGCAGCGTGCGGGCCGTTGGCCAACTGGTCCTGGAACGCACCGTGCTCTGGCGCACGGAAGGCATAGTGCAGCTCGTAGTCGGTGCTGCCGCCTTCCAGCTCGTGCAATTGCGCCAGGAACGGGGTGATGCCGATGCCGCCGGCAATCAGCACGTGACGGCCAGCCGAAGGGTCGAGGGCGAACAAGTTGTTGGGCGAGGAGATGGTCAGGCGAGTGCCGACCTCCACCTGCTGGTGCATGAACGCCGAGCCGCCTTTGGACTGCTCTTCCAGGCGCACGCCGATCTGGTAGCTGCGGGTGTCGCGCGGGTCGCTCATCAGCGAGTAGGCGTTGCTGAACTGGCTGCCGTCGGCGCCTTGCATCTGCACGATGACATGGCTGCCGCCGGTGAAGGCGGGCATCGCCGCGCCGTCTTCGCGGGCCAGGGTAAAGCGCTTGATCAGCGGCGTGGCTTGTTCCACGTCGGTTACGCGGACGCTGAACATTTCATAAGTGTTGGCCATGGTTCACCTCGACTGCCTGGGCGCGCGGCAGGCCCTGCCGCGCACCTTTACGTGCAAAAAAACGTGGAGCGGTTGCCATCAATCGTCGAGGTGGGCCACGGCGATCAGGTTGTGGAAGTGGGCAATGCCGTGCTCGCTCATACCGCTGCGTTCGCGGTCGGCCATGATGCGGCCCTGGCCACGGTAGCCTCGCGACTTGAGGCCCTTCTGCACGCTTTCGACCAGGCGCAGGTCTTCTGGGCGGAACACTTCGCGGTACCAGTCGATCAGCTTCTGCTGTTCCTCGGTGATGTCCTTGTTGAGGAAGTAGATGTCGTAGTGTTGCAGGGTGGTTTCGGCATCGACCGGGAACTCGTAGATCACGGTCATGAAGTTGGCCCCTGGCGGCACGTTGAACATGGTGCACGGCCAGGCCCAGAAGCCGGCGAACGACGGGTCCTTCACGTTTTCGTCGAACTTGAACGACTGTTCCGAAGGCTTGGCCAGGCCATATTGCAGGGTCCAGTTACCGTGCATGGTGTGGCTGTACTGGCCGACGTCGACCGAGTCGGAGAAGCCTGGGTGCGCCGGGGCGCAGTGGTAGCACTCGAGGTAGTTGTCGACGATCGACTTCCAGTTGGCAGGGGTGTCGCTGACGAAGCGTGCTGCCAGGTGCAGGTCGTCGATCACCGCGCAGGCTTCGCGCATGCGCGTTTGCAGGCCTGGCAACTGGTCTTCGACAGAGCCTGCGTCCATGTCCATGTTGATGAAGATGAAGCCGGCATATTCCTCTACGCGCAGCTGCACCAGGGTGGAGTTCTCTTTGTCGAAGTTCACCACGTTGTCGCAGTTGCGGGCGTGGGCCAGTTCGCCGTCGAGCTTGAAGGTCCAGGCGTGGTATGGGCAGGTGATGACGTTCTTGGCTTTGCCGCTGCCGCTGAGCAACTGGTGGCCACGGTGCGGGCAGACGTTGTAGAACGCACGCAGCACGCTGTCACGGCCGCGCACGACGATGATGCTTTCGCCAATTACTTCGCGGGTGATGTAGGCATTGTTGTCTGCCACTTCGCTGCGGTGGCCCACGCAGATCCAGCTGCGGGCGAAGATGGCTTCTTTCTCGTGTTCGAACACTGCGGCCTTGGTGTAGAAATTGGCCGGGATGGTGAAGGCCTCGTCGGCGTTTGCGCAGAAATCGGCGGGCAGGCGTTTGAAGTCGTTCATGACAGGTTTCTCACAAGCTCGGTTTTTAGTTGTTGGTTAACGCGTATCTGTTGGTTAACAGATCAGGCAAAAAAAATTGCAACCCTTCAAAGGGGCCGCAGTGCGGCCCCTTTTGATTTCATCAATGCACGGCAGCAGCGCTGCGCGGTGCATGCTCGGCAGGTTGTTCACCGGCCATCCGTGCAGCCTCTTCTTCGATGATGTGGGCCGGTACCTGGCCGTAGTCAGCGACCATCCACTTGAGGAAGCCGTAGATCTTCACCAGCAGAATCACCATGAACGGGATTGCGGTCAGCACCACGGCAGTCTTCATGGTCGACAGCGAAGCCTTGGCGAACAGCATGGCCAACGGCACCAGGGTCAATACCACACACCAGAACAGGCGGTGGGTCGGTGTCGGGTCGTCACCTTCACGCAGGTTGCGAGTGCTGGTGGCTGCCACCGCGTAGGCTGCGGCATCCATGTGCGAAGCGCAGAAGATGGCCATGATGAACAGGTACACGCCAAGGAACACTTGGCCCCACGGCAACGCCAGCAGCAGGTGGGTTACAGCCGATTCACCACCTTGCTCGGCCAGCATCTTCGGTACGTCCACCGCGCCGGTGATGAACTGGTGCATGCTGTAGCTTTCCAGTGCGCCGAAGAAGAACCAGCAACCGAAGCTGCCGCCCAGCAGCAGGGCCAGGACCACTTCCTTGATCTGCCGGCCGCGCGAAACGCGGGTGACGAACATGGCTACGCCCGGGGCGTACGACACCCACCACAGCCAGTAGAACACCGTCCAGTTGCGGGTGAAGGCACCGTCGCCGGCCGGGTCGGTGAACAGGCTCATGTGCACGTAGTTCTGGATCATCAGGCCAATCGAGTTGGCGGTGTTGTTGAGGGTGAACTGGGTTGGGCCGACCAGCAGGACGACAGCGGCAAACACCAGCGCGCCGATGCACACCATCTTGCTCAGGCGCTGCAGGCCGCCATCGATGCCGATGTAGGAGCTGAGCGAGAACATCACCGCCACGCCGCCGATCACCATCAATTGCACGGTGAAGGTATCCGGGGTGCCGGTCAGGTCATGCAGGCCGCGCGTCAGGGTAGAGGCAGTGAGGGCCAGCGATACGGTCAGGGCGCCCATCATGGTCAGCAGGAAGATCAGGTCGACAGTACGGCCTACTGGCCCGGTGGCCTTGAAACCCGTCACCGCTTCGATAATCGACGCCAGGTTCAGGCCGCTCTTCTTGCGGACATGGAAGTGGTAGGCCATGGCCAGCGAAGCCAAGGCGTAGATCGACCAGGCGCTGATGCCCCAGTGGAAGAACGAGTAGCCCACGCTGTACTCCAGCGCCTTGGGGGTGGCGGCGGCGATGTTCAGGCCTGGGGTCTGATAGTAGTAGGCCCATTCCATCACGCCCCAGTACAGGGTCGAGGACCCCATGCCGGCACAGATGAACATGAACACCCAGGTGGCGGTGGCGTATTCAGGCTTGCCACTGCCCAGGCGGATGTTGCCGTATTTGCTGAAAGCCAGGTACAGCACCGCCAGGGTACTGGCGAACACCAGCACCTGCACGCTGGTACCGAAGGTGCGGGTGGACAGCTCGAACAACTGGTTGGCGGCGCTTTCAGCCTGGGCGGGGAAGGCTGCAAGGCCGATCACGGTGAGCAGCACGGCAATCAGGCTCACGGTAATCAGGAACACATCAATCTTTTTATTCTTGTGCGACATCATCGTCTCCTGGGACGTTGGCGTACTTGTCATACCCGGCAGGCATCCGGGGTGTAGCGGTACAACTCCTTCCGTGGTTGTTAACCTTTAGTTTACTAATATCTAATGGTTAACAGATTCTGCATACAATCTGCGCCGCTAGCAAGAGGCAAGGGGCCGATTGTCAGACACTTCTGACAATCGGCCCCTGTGCGTCAGGCTTCGACCAGCGCGGTGATGGCCTGGCCAACTTGCTGGGTGGACTGCTGCCCACCCATGTCGCGGGTGACATCACCGGCGGCGATGACCTGCTCGATGGCCTTGAGGATGTCGTCGTGGGCGGCGCGGTAGCGTGGGTCGGCGCCGTCGTTGCCAAGGAAGTCGAGCATCAGCGCACCCGACCAGATCATCGCGATCGGGTTGGCGATGTTCTTGCCGTAGATGTCCGGTGCCGAGCCGTGCACGGGTTCGAACAGCGACGGGAACTTGCGTTCGGGGTTGAGGTTGGCCGACGGCGCGATACCGATGGTGCCGGCGCAGGCTGGGCCGAGGTCGGAGAGGATGTCGCCGAACAGGTTCGAAGCCACCACCACGTCAAAGCGGTCCGGCTGCAGCACGAAGCGCGCGCAGAGGATATCGATATGCTGTTTGTCCCAGCTGATTTCCGGATAATTGGCAGCCATCGCAGCGGTGCGCTCGTCCCAGTACGGCATGCTCACGGCCATGCCGTTGGACTTGGTGGCCGAGGTGACGTGCTTGCGCTCGCGGGTCTGGGCCACGTCGAAGGCGTACTTGAGAATGCGGTCGACGCCGCGACGGGTGAACACCGATTCCTGCAGCACGAACTCGTTTTCGGTGCCTTCGAACATGCGCCCACCCAGCGACGAATATTCGCCCTCGGTATTCTCGCGGATGACCACGAAGTCGATGTCACCTGGTTCACGACCTGCCAGCGGGCAAGGCACGCCAGGGAACAGGCGCACTGGGCGGATGTTCACGTATTGGTCGAAGTCTCGGCGGAACTTGAGCAGCGAACCCCACAGCGAGATGTGGTCCGGCACCTTGTCTGGCCAGCCCACAGCACCGAAGTACAGGGCATCGAAGCCCTTGAGCTGTTCGAACCAGTCGTCCGGCATCATCTTGCCGTGGGCCAGGTAATAGTCGCAGCTGGCCCACTCGAAGAACTCGAAGCTGATGTCCAGGCCATGCTTGCGCGCAGCGGCCTCGACTACACGAATGCCTTCAGGCAGTACTTCGTTGCCGATGCCATCGCCGGGGATTGCCGCAATTCTGAAAGGCTTGCTCATGGGGTGCACTCGTTATCCAGGGAACAGGTGCTGGTTATGCTATAAGGGCTTTATCCGGAGATAATCTGGCCAATCATGGATTCTTGGAACACGATACGTGAATAATCTGCCCAGCCTCGACGACCTCAATATCTTCCTTCAGGTGGCCAAGCGCGCCAGCTTTGCCGCCGTCGCGGACGAGCTGGGCATGTCGGCGGCGTACATCAGCAAGCGCATCCGCATGCTTGAGCAAACCCTGGAAGTACGCCTGCTGCACCGTACCACCCGGCGGGTGACGGTGAGCGAGGAGGGTGAGCGGGTGTATCAGTGGGCGCTGCAGATATTCGATGCGGTGCAGCGCATGGGCGATGACATCAGTGCCCAGCACCGTGAGCCGGCCGGGCAATTGCGCATTGCCAGCAGCCTTGGCCTGGGCCGCCGCTTCGTGGCGCCGGCCTTGTCGGAGCTGGCCGAGCGTTACCCGCGCCTGGACATTCGCCTGGACGTGCACGACCGGCTGGTGGACCTGATTGCCGAAGGCGTCGACCTGGACATCCGCGTGGGCAACGCCATTGCGCCCAACCTGATCGCCAAGCCGCTGGCGCGTAACCGCCGGGTACTGTGCGCGGCGCCGGCTTACCTGGCCCGGCGCGGTACGCCCAAGGTGCTGGGCGAACTGGCCAGCCATGACTGCCTGGTGATCAAGGAACGTGATCACCCGTTTGGCGTGTGGCAGTTGATGGGGCCGGACGGTGAGGAAGGCGTGCGGGTAACCGGCGGCTTGTCGACCAACCATGGCGAAGTGGCGCACCAGTGGTGCCTGGACGGGCGCGGGATCTTGCTGCGCTCGTGGTGGGATGTGCACGACAGCCTGCAGGATGGGCGCCTGGTCCAGGTGCTGGAGGACTATCGCCAGCCAGCGGATATCTGGGCGGTGTACACCTCACCATTGGCCAGTTCGGCCAAGGTGCGGGTGGCGGTGGACTTTTTCCGGCAGTACTTTGCCGAGCGGTATAGCTTGCCAGAGTAGACACTGGCCCTGACGCGCGCTTTGTATAGGAGCGGCCTTCAGGGTACGGGGACACGCGAAACCGCTTTCACTTCGCGCAACGCCAGGCTGGACTGGATCGAGGCAATCCCCGGCTGCCGGCGCAACACTTCTTCCACAAACCGCCCATAACTTTCCAGGTCGGTCGCCAGTACGGTCAGCACATAGTCGGCCTCACCGGTCACCTTGTGGCAGGACAGCACCTGCGGCAGCTTCAGAATCACCTGCTCGAACTCGTCCGGCGCATTGGCCGAGTGGTTGCCAAAGCGCACCTGGGCAAATGCCATCACGTCGTACCCCAATTTCCTGCGGTCGAGGTTGGCCTGGTAATCCTTGATGATGCCCAGCTCTTCCAGCCTTTTGCGCCGACGCCAGCAGGGTGTCACGGTCATCGACAGGCGTTCGCCCAGTGCCGCGCTCGAAAGGGTGCCGTCCGCCTGCAACAGGCGCAGCAGCTCGCGATCGGTTTCGTCCAATTCTTCGATAGCAAAAGCTTTGCTCATGGCTTGGTGGTCCTGTGAATACTTTGCTAAAGAATCCGGTTTGGCTGAGCATAAAGCAAAGCATTTCCAGCGGTCTCTCGCGAAAATTGGTTACCCGGTAACTCCCTTGGAAAAGGATATTCGCGTGCTGACAGTCTTTAGTAACAACCACCGCTTGCACCATGGCTCGGAACTCAAGGACGGCGCGATAACGCCATCGTTTGAAAACCCCCAGCGTGCCGACACCGTGCTGGCCCGGGTGCTCGGCACCGGCCTGGGCGATGTCATCGCCGAGCAGGCGTTCGACCGTGCCTGCTACGTGGCGGCGCACAGCGAACGCTATGTGAGCTTCCTGGAAAACGCCTGGCAGGAATGGGCCGCCACCGGCAAGACCCACGACGCGCTGCCGCTGGTGTGGCCGGTGCGTGACCTGGCCATCGACCGTGAGCCCGGCTTCATCGACGGCAAGCTTGGTTTCTACGCCATGGACGCCGGCGCGCCGATCACCGCTGGCACCTGGGAGGCGGTACGCAGCAGCGCCAACGTTGCCCTGACCGGCATGCAGCGCATCATCGACGGTGCCGACAGTGCCTTCGCCCTGTGCCGCCCGCCTGGGCACCATGCGGCGCGTGAATACATGGGCGGCTATTGCTACCTGAACAACGCTGCCATCGCCGCCGAGCGCTGCCTGAGCCAGGGCGCCAAGCGTGTGGCCGTGCTGGACGTGGACTTCCACCACGGCAACGGCACGCAGAACATCTTCTACGATCGCCCCGATGTGCTGTTCGCCTCCCTGCATGGTGACCCTCACGTGTCCTACCCGTACTTTTCCGGCTACGCCCATGAGCAGGGTGTGGGGGCAGGCGAAGGCTTCAACGTCAACTACCCGCTGGGCAAAGGCACGCGCTGGGCGCAGTACCAGCTGGCCCTGCAGGACGCGCTCAAGCGCATCGTCGCGCATCGGCCCGAATACCTGGTGGTGTCGCTTGGCGTCGACACCTTCGAGGACGACCCGATCAGCCATTTCAAACTCACCAGTGAAGACTTCCTGCGCATGGGCGCCGAGATCGCCAGTGCTGGCATCCCGACCCTGTTCGTGATGGAAGGCGGCTACATGGTCGATGAGATCGGCATCAACGCGGTGAACACCCTGCAAGGCTTCGAAAGCGCGCGGTAAGCCCCGCGACAAGCCGTGGCTACGCTGGCCACGGCACAGCACGACTAGCCAGACCAACAATAACAAGAGGTCGCCCATGCAAGACATGTCCGCAAGCCTTGAGCAAAGCAAACCGGCAGAGCCCGCCCGTGACGGGCACCTGCAACGCACGCTGGAAAACCGCCACATCCAGCTGATTTCCATCGGAGGCGCCATCGGCACCGGCCTGTTCATGGGGTCGGGCAAGGTGATCGCGCTGTCCGGTACCTCGATCCTTCTGGTCTACGCCATCCTCGGGTTCTTCGTCTTCTTCGTGATGCGCGCCATGGGCGAGCTGTTGTTGTCCGACCTGCGCTTCAAGTCGTTCGCCGACATCGTTGCCCATTACCTGGGCCCGCGCGCCGGCTTTGTGCTGAGCTGGTCGTACTGGCTGAGCTGGAGCGTGGCGGTGGTCGGCGACGTGGTCGTGGTGGCGGGGTTCTTTCAGTATTGGTACCCCGATGCGCCGGCCTGGCTGCCCGCGTTCTTCACCCTGTTCGTGCTGCTGGGGTTGAACCTGCTGGCGGTGCGCATATTCGGCGAGGTGGAGTTCTGGTTCGGTATCATCAAGATCGTCGCCATCGTGCTGTTGATCATCACGGCGGCGGTGATGATCGCTACCTCTTATACCTCGCCCAATGGTGTGGTCGCCTCGCTGTCCAACGTGGTCGCGCCGGGTGCGGTGCTGCCCCATGGCATCAGCGGTTTCTTTGCCGGGTTCCAGATTGCCGTGTTTTCTTTCGCCGGTACCGAACTGATCGGCACCACCGCCGCCGAGGCCAAGAACCCGCGTCGCTCGCTGCCCAAGGCGATCAACACCATCCCGCTGCGCATCCTGCTGTTCTACATCCTGGCGCTGGTGTGCATCATCAGCGTGGTGTCGTGGGCCGAAGTGCCGGCCAACCGCAGCCCCTTCGTCGAACTGTTCCTGCTGGCGGGTTTTCCGGCGGCGGCGGGCATGATCAATTTCGTGGTGCTGACGTCAGCTGCGTCATCGGCCAACAGTGGGGTGTACTCGGGTTGCCGGATGTTGTTCGGCCTGGCCGAGCGGCGTAACGCACCGGCCCTGTTCGCCAGGCTTTCGGCACTGAGCGTGCCGGTGTACAGCCTGGTGTTTTCCGGGGTGTGCATGTTGATCGGGTTGAGCTTGCTGTTCATCATTCCCGAGGTGATGACCGTGTTCACGCTGATCTCGACGGTGTCGGCGATTTTGGTGATCTTCACCTGGTCGATGATCCTTGCTGCGTACCTGGCTTATCGCAGACGCAACCCAGCTGCGCACGACGCCTCGCTGTTCAAGTTGCCGGGCGGGGTGCCGATGGCAGTCACGACCTTGGGCTTTCTCGGCTTTGTGCTGGTGCTGCTGGCGCTGCAGCCGGATACCCGGTTGGCGCTATGCGTGATGCCGTTGTGGTTCGTGTTTTTGCTGGTGGCTTACCATCGTCGCCGTGAGCACAATTAATGAGCCGACAGTGGCGTGACCGTCCAGTGGTTGATTTAGAGAAGTTTCCTACAGGTTTTTAGGAAGCCCACTGAGCCTCCGGCAAGCGATTCCTCGTTAGGGTTCAGGGACCATCAGGGTCCCTTTCTACGCGAGGTCGCTTATGCCCCTTAGCCAACGTATCGCCATTGCGGTAGCCGAAGCCGGGCTGCCGCACGACCAGTGCATGTCCTGCGAGCGGCAAGGCCTGCCGATTCTGCCACTGCGCCGCGCCTTAGTGCCGGATGCACGTCCTGGTTGTGTCACCACTGTTGCCGGCAGCCTACATGTTTCGACGAAAATGGGCCTGCGCACCTTGCGCATGGGCTACCTGTACGTGCTGCTGGACCAACAGGTCTGGCATGCCTACGAAGTCAGCGAGCAGGGCCACCTGCGCCGCTTCAACCCCTACGAACCTTTCGACGGCCTGCCCGCACCACTCCCCGAAAAGTGCGTGAATGAAAACCACGACATTCCCTCATCTTTCCTGAACATCGATACCGACCGCTATGGCAGCGCCTGGCTGGCCTTTTCGAGCGACCCTTGGCCGGTGAGCGTGCTGAATGCCTACAAACGCGGCACGGCACCTGCGCATCGCTTTGAGGGTTTGGACCTGACTCAGGCGCGCAACAACCCCGAATTGCTGGGCATCGCCATGACGCCTGACAACCTGCAAATCGACAAGGAGGTGTTCGAGTACGCGCAGCACGGGTGTTCGCCGTTCGACAGTGCGCATGGCTTTCACACCCGCTGGCTGCGCCGGTTTGCACTGAAGGGGTACCTGGTCAACGCGATGAACCGGCACAAGCTGGAGAGCGGTGTGCTGGCGGTGGTGCTCGACGACACCGTTGGCTTGATTCAGGAGTACAACCATCAACGACTGAACTGGGTGGTGAAGCGTCAAGTCTGGCGCGAAGAGCCCATGCGGGCGTATCAACTGCAGACTTCACAAATTCTGCAGATCATTCGCGCGACGCACCGGCAGTGGGCGGCACAGAAAATACCGTCGCTGGAGCCAATGACCGGCGACGGGCCTCCGGTGTTCGTGGATCCGGCAGTAGAGCGTCAGCGCCTGGTCGAGCGTGCGCAGCTGGAAAGTGACGAGCGGCTTGAAGAGCGCTACCACGAACCGCAACGGGCGGCGTTCCAGGCCGAATACGACCAGCAGGAAGCCGAGTTCCAGCGCTACATCGACAAGGACGCCCGTGCGTATGCCGCACTGTTCGACACGCCCATGTTCAAGGTGGCCGAGCAGTACGATTACGACGGTGATCATCGTGAGTCTGGCGTGGCGTATGCCAAGACCATGGCGTTGTGCCTGGGGGGCGGTATTACCGAGGCCGTGGTGCTTGGTACGGTGCCAGCGGCCGGCACCAGCGAAACGCTCTGGCTGAAATGGCTGCAAGACCCCGACAGCCCACCTTACCGCGCGTTGTTGATGCGGGACCGTGCATTGCTGGCCGGGCTGCTGCCCAGTTTTACCGCTGCCGAAGCCATCAACTGGAACGACAGCGACAAGCTCTACGGCATCTTGAGCAAGATCATTGCCAGCGACGACGCGGGCCTGCGCATGCGCAACACCCTCAAACAGGCCATCGCCGAAACGCAGAGCGCGCTCAACGCGGCCAGCCAGCGCCTGGCGCCCAACGTGCTCCCTGGCATTCAAAAAGCGGTGCGGCACCTGAACAGCGCGACGCAGTTCCTCTACAACGGCGTGCACCTGATCGAACTGGAAGTGAAGATGAAGCTGGGCGAGTACTACGCCTTGCAAAGTGCCCACCTGCGCGAATTGCAGCACAAGGCCAATGCCTCTATCGCCGAGGCACGGGACCGGATGCATCGCAGCATCGATGACTTCGAATTTGGCTCGATGAAGGCGTTCCGCAAGGTGCGCCCGATCATCCAGCATGGGTTGATGAGCCTGGCAGTGCTCGACCCACGGTTCACCAACACCATGATCAGCGTGACGGTGTGGGTCGAAGGCACGGCTGAAGAGGTGCGTGGCCGGTTGTTTGAAGAGGCCAATATGAAGGTGACTCAGGCCAGCAGCGCGGCACAGATAGCCTTGGTGGATGTCTCGGTGGCGGCGGGGACGCTGGAGGCGAATGCGCGCAAGGTGTTGCAGGGGATGAGGATCACTTCGCAGCAGGCGGCGCAGTTGGTGCGAACCGGCTTTCGCGGCTTGCGCGGTGTGGCGGGAAGTTGGGAAGTACTGCTGGCAATTGGAGGGCTGTACTTTCAATACGACAGCCTGGTCAGGAATCAGGAAAAAGCGGAGGAGGAGATTGGACCGAAAGCGCATGAGGCCAAGCTGGCGCTGCAGGGAGCGCAGCTGGGGATATTGGGAGGGCAGATTGAACTGGTTGGACTCGTTATGCGCTCCAGCGCTGGTTATATAAAAGCGCCTTGGACCCGCGGCGTACCAGCAGTTGGAGTAGCGCTCGTTAAGTTCGGCGCCTTGTTCAGTGCAGTAGCCGGAGTTTTCGATACCGCACAAGCAATATCCGCCGCCAAGCGAGCTTCGGCAGCGGGGGATAAAACAGCGCGGATTCTTCATGCTACTTCTGCTGTATTCTACGGAATAGGTGCTGTGGCTTTTGCTGGTGCCGTATTTAAATCGCTAATTTTAGGACCTTTAGGCCTCGCTGTAATATTGAGCTTGACTGCATTTGCATTGAGCAAGCAGGCTGAAAAAAATAGATCTTCAGCATTGGAGCGTTGGGCAAGGCGCTGCTGGTTTGGAAAAGGAGATGAAGCACCGGCAGTACATTGGGATGCGCCTGAATACGCAGATATTGCGTTTACAGAGCTTAATGCAGCAGTTCTTGGTGTTAAGGCGAAGTTAAATTTTGAGTCGAGCATGGTAACAGATCCCGCAGCGCCGAAAATTGGAGGTCTAGTGGGTCTGGTGACAGAGCAAAAACTTAGATTTCAGGTGGTTTTGCCAAACTATAGAGATGGTGCTTCTGCTTTTCGCTGGGTTCTAATTGTCCACCGCGTCGGCGACGGAGAGTTTCCTGAGTACAAAGGTGGAGAGACCATTGTTGTTGATGACTTTCACGCTATCACTACAGAGGAGTTATCGAAATCTACAAGATTTTCTAGTTTCACCCCACCAAGGATACCCGACTATAAAGCTGATTCTATAGTAATAAAACAGCGAAAATATAGTGAGCAGAACGGTGTTTGCTGGTTGGAGGTCTCAGGCGTAGTGGAGCTTATGCCCACTGTCGGGAAGCGCACAATAACTGGAGCAACGCTGTTGGTCATGTATTGGCTAGATCGGACTATTCCGAGTGCTTACCTAGAGGTATGTGAGCGAGGGGAAAATGATTAATCGCGGATCAAAAACTCAATGGGAGCGGTCGCTTGGGTGGAGCTACGATTTGCCCCATGTCAGAGAAATACCTGATCTCAGATGCGACGTGAAAAATGTAAGGCCATCACCCAATTACTATGATGACGTGTATCTAGAACTACCAAGATCAACGTTCAGCTTAAGAGGAGTCGTGGCTTTGCTGAGGCCCTGACGCCCTACCAAAATTCGTCCACCCACCCCGGGACTGGAACGATGACGATGGTCTTAGCCCCATGCATCGCCTAGCGCCCAAGGTCCGGTGGCCAACGGAAATCGACCTTGAATCTCGCAGTGCACCCGCAACAAACGATGTCCGCTAAAACGCTTGCCCCCAAGGTCCTGTGCTGTTCACTCAGACTGCCTGCTGCGCAATCAACGCCAGGCACCGCTGCACCACCGGGCTCACATCCCCCTTGCGCCGGCTAAGGATGATCGGGCTGACCGCGCCGCTATCCAGCAAACCGACATACTCGATATCGGTGCGATGCTGCTGCTGTACCGACGCCGGCACCAGGGTTATCCCTACACCTACAGCCACCAGGCCGATGGCCGTCTGCAATTCGTTGGCCCATTGGCTGACGCGGATACTCATGCCGTGCTGCGCGAACAGCGCCAGCACATGGTCGGCATAACTGGGCCGAGGGTTGGCCGGGTAGAGGATGAACGCTTCGCCCGCCAGCTGGGCCAGGCTGAGCGGGCTACCCGCCAGCGGGTGACCCTTGGGCAGCACGGCCACCAGCGGGTCTTCGCGCAGTACCTGTTGCTGAATGGCCGCGTCATCGATGCGAATGCGCCCGAAGGCGATGTCGATGCGCCCGGTCTTCAACGCTTCCACTTGCTGCAGCGTGGTCATCTCGCTCAAGCCCAGCTCCAGCTCGCTGTCCTGACGTAGCTCGCGGATCAGCTCTGGCAGCACGTTGTACAGGGTGGAGGGGGCAAAACCGATGCCTAGCCACTGGCGCTGGCCCTGGCCAATACGACGAGTGTTGTCGCTGATGTTCTGCAACTGCTGCAGCACGGTGCAGGTCTGCTCGTAGAAGAAGCGACCCGCTTCGGTCAGCCGCAGCGGGCGTTCGCGCACCACCAGCAGGGTGCCGAGCTGGTCCTCCAGCTGGCTGATCTGCCGGCTCAACGGCGGTTGAGCGATGTGCAGCAACTCGGCGGCGCGGGTGAAGTTCAGGGTCTCGGCCAGAACCTTGAAGTAACGCAGGTGGCGCAGCTCCATCAGACCTCCAGGGTATGGTGGGAGATTCATTTGATATTGGACTGTCATCAGGGTCTCGCGCAATCCTTGAACAATCAAGTAAATGCACCATTCGGGCCTGCAACTGGCAGCCCGATCTGACGGGACCTGGCAACAATGACAAGTGCGCTGATTGAACGTATAGAGGCAATTATCGTCGACCTGCCGACCATTCGCCCGCACAAGCTGGCAATGCACACCATGCAGCAGCAGACCCTGGTGGTATTGCGCGTGCGCTGCAGCGATGGCGTGGAAGGTATCGGTGAGGCCACCACCATCGGCGGCCTGGCCTATGGCTACGAAAGCCCCGAGGGCATCAAGGCCAATATCGACGCGCACCTGGCACCTGCGCTGATCGGCCTGCCGGCAGACAACATCAATGCCGCCATGCTCAAGCTGGACAAGCTGGCCAAGGGCAACACCTTTGCCAAGTCCGGCCTCGAAAGCGCCTTGCTCGACGCCCAGGGCAAGCGCCTGGGCCTGCCGGTCAGCGAGCTGCTGGGCGGCCGTGTGCGTGACAGCCTGGAAGTGGCCTGGACCCTGGCCAGCGGCGACACCGCCCGCGACATCGCCGAAGCTCAGCACATGCTGGAAATCCGCCGCCACCGTGTGTTCAAGCTGAAGATCGGCGCCAACCCGGTGGAGCAGGACCTCAAACACGTGGTGGCGATCAAGCGTGAGCTGGGCGACAGCGCCAGCGTGCGTGTCGACGTCAACCAATACTGGGACGAGTCCCAGGCCATTCGTGCCTGCCAGGTACTGGGCGACAACGGCATCGACCTGATCGAGCAACCGATTTCGCGCATCAATCGCGGTGGCCAGGTGCGCCTGAACCAGCGCAGCCCGGCACCGATCATGGCCGATGAGTCGATCGAAAGCGTCGAAGACGCCTTCAGCCTGGCCGCCGACGGCGCCGCCAGTATCTTTGCCCTGAAAATCGCCAAGAACGGTGGCCCGCGCGCCGTGTTGCGCACCGCGCAGATTGCCGAGGCCGCCGGCATCGCCCTGTATGGCGGCACCATGCTCGAGGGCTCGATCGGCACCTTGGCCTCGGCCCATGCCTTCCTCACGCTGCGCCAGCTCACCTGGGGCACCGAGCTGTTCGGGCCACTGCTGTTGACCGAGGAAATCGTCAACGAGCCGCCGCAGTACCGCGACTTCCAACTGCACATCCCCCGTACCCCAGGCCTGGGCCTGACCCTGGACGAACAGCGCCTGGCGCGCTTCGCCCGTCGCTGATAAGCAAGCAAGGAGATAACCATGCTGTTCCACGTGAAGATGACCGTGAAACTGCCGGTCGACATGGACCCGGCCAAGGCCGCCCAGCTCAAGGCCGACGAAAAGGAACTGGCCCAGCGCCTGCAGCGCGAAGGCACCTGGCGCCATCTGTGGCGCATTGCCGGGCACTACGCCAACTACAGCGTATTCGATGTGCCCAGCGTCGAGGCGCTGCATGACACGCTGATGCAGCTGCCACTGTTCCCGTACATGGACATCGAGGTCGACGGCCTGTGCCGGCATCCCTCGTCGATCCACAGCGACGACCGCTGATTCGCACCTGTCTACCTGACAAGAACAATATGAGGTAAGCACGATGACCGTGAAAATTTCCCACACTGCCGACATTCAAGCCTTCTTCAAGCAGGTTGCTGGCTTGGACCATGCCGAAGGCAACCCGCGCTTCAAGCAGATCATCCTGCGCGTGCTGCAAGACACTGCACGCCTGGTCGAAGACCTGGAGATCACCGAAGACGAGTTCTGGCACGCCGTTGACTATCTCAACCGCCTGGGCGGCCGTAACGAGGCGGGCCTGCTGGCTGCTGGCCTGGGCATCGAGCACTTCCTCGACCTGCTGCAAGACGCCAAGGACGCCGAAGCCGGCCTTGCTGGCGGCACTCCGCGCACCATCGAAGGCCCGCTGTACGTCGCCGGGGCGCCGCTGGCGCAAGGCGAAGTGCGCATGGACGACGGCACCGACCCAGGTGTGGTGATGTTCCTCCAGGGCCAGGTGTTCGATGCCGACGGCAAGCCGTTGGCCGGTGCCACCGTCGACCTGTGGCATGCCAACACCCAGGGCACCTATTCGTACTTTGACTCGACCCAGTCCGACTACAACCTGCGCCGGCGCATCATCACCGATGCCGAGGGCCGCTACCGTGCACGTTCGATCGTGCCGTCGGGGTATGGTTGCGATCCGCAGGGGCCGACCCAGGAATGCCTGGACCTGCTCGGCCGTCATGGCCAGCGCCCGGCGCATGTGCACTTCTTCATCTCGGCGCCGGGGTACCGCCACCTGACCACGCAGATCAACTTCGAGGGTGACAAGTACCTGTGGGACGACTTTGCCTACGCTACCCGTGACGGGCTGATTGGCGAGCTGCGCTTTGTCGAAGATGCGGCGGCGGCGCGTGACCGTGGCGTGCAAGGCGAGCGCTTTGCCGAGCTTTCGTTCGACTTCCACCTGCAGGGGGCCGCGGCGCCGGAGGCCGAGGCGCGCAGCCACCGGCCGCGTGCGTTGCAGGAAGGCTGAGTACCAGGCGCAGAACGTTGGGGCTGCGCAGCAGCCCCCGGCATTCTGAGCGTCTTTCACTGTGTTTTTTGCCTGGGCCTTTCCGTGCGGGGAGGGCCTGGGCTTTTTGCTGTCCGCTGAAAATCCATCTGCATTTCCCTTCTGTTTCCCCCCTCTGGTCCTTTCGAAATATCCCTCGCCGAATTACGTGAAAAGTGGTCTAAATATTTTTCGCTTGCGCGTGAGCTCAGGTCTACCTGTTTCTTATAAAAAATCCACATAAATCAACGATTAACGTGGTTTTATCTGTTTTCAAGCGCAAGTGAGCGAGGTGATTCTCTTTGTGTTTAGCGTGAAAATTCAATTGACAATTCACGTAAATAATCGCAAATATCTGTCACCGGCACCCAAAACAAGAGAGACAGATATGCCGCCCCAACCTGCCTTCGCTTCCCCGCGTGGCCGGTGCTTGCCAGTGGCCAGCGCCGCCCGCCATTCCCAGCCTCAACACCCGAACCGCGCCTGAGACGGAGATAGTCCATGGATTCGCTTTGCCTGCGTGACGCGCCCCTGTCGGCGCTTGCCTGCGGCCCTGCTTTCGAGGCCTTGCTTGACGGCGTTCGTGATCGTGCCCGCCTCGGCGAGTTCGATCGCCAGCGCCATATTTCCCGCGACGTGATCGATGCGTTCAAAGCACATGGCGTATACCGCGCCCTGGTGCCCAAGCGCTTTGGTGGGTTGGAGTGCTCGCCAGCGGCCTTCTGCGAAATGATCGAGCGCATCGCCCACGCTGACGGCTCTGCCGGCTGGGTCGCCAGCTTCGGCATGAGCCCGGTGTACCTGGCGGCGCTGCCGCTGGATACCATCGCCGAAATCTACGGCAACAGCCCTGACACCGTGTTCGCCGGTGGCATCTTCCCGCCGCAGCCGGCCGAAACCGTGCCCGGCGGTTTCAAGGTCAACGGCCGCTGGAAGTACTCCAGCGGCTCGATGGGCGCCGATATCGTTGGCGTCGGTATCACCCCGCGCAACGGCGACAAGCTCGACCTGCCGCGCCTGGCGGTGCTGCCGCGCAGCCAGGCGCGCATCGAAGAAACCTGGGACACCGTCGGCCTGCTCGGCACCGGCAGCCACGACCTGGTGGTCGAGGATGTACGGGTGGGCGAGCAGTGGACCTTCGTGCGTGGCGGCAAGCCGAACCTGGACGAGCCGTTCTTCCGCTACCCGTCGCTGTCGTTCGCCACCCAGGTGCTGTCGGTGGTCGGCCTGGGCATTGCCCGCGCCGCACTGGACGAGCTGTCGGGCATGGCCAGCGGGCGCATTTCGGTCACCGGCGCCCCGGCCCTGGCCGACCGGCCGCTGGCCCAGGTGGACGTGGCCAAGGCCGAGGCCGCCCTGCGTTCGGCGCGGGCCTTCTTCTACGAAGCCATCGAGCAGGCCTGGGGGCATGTGCTGGCTGGCGACCCGGTGCCGGTCGAGGTGACCAACCTGCTGCGCCTGTCCTCGACCCATGCCGCGCGCGTTGCCGCCGAAGTGGCGCGCAGTGCGCAACTGCTGTCCGGCATGACTGGCATCTACAACGAGAGCCCACTGGCGCGCTGCGTCAACGATGCGCAAGTGGTCACCCAGCACGCCTTCATGGGCGACGTCACCTACCAGAACGCCGGAGCCATGTTCTTCGGCAAACAGCCCCTGCCGGGCTACCTGTAACCCTCGGGAGATTTGTCATGAGCGACACAAAAGCCTTGCGCGTGCTGTTCTGCATGGGCATCAACCAGAACTTCTTCGATGCCCCGCGTGAAGAGCAACTGCAGGTGTGGGCCGCCTTCAGCGCCATGTGGAACGGCATCCACGACCTGCCCGGGGTACGCGTGCTGGGCAACATGGACGATGACCAAGCCATGGTCGGGCCGTCCGATGGCTTCCCCTGGACCACCTACCTGCTGGCCGATGTGCCCAACATCGAGGCCGTGCACGCCGCCTGCAACCTGTTCCGCACCACGGCGGTGGGCGAGGGGCCTTACAAGCTGTGGCGCTACGCCAAGGTCGAGGCCCGTGTTGGCCGTGAACTGATCATCCAGCGCGCCTGAGAAGAGGAATAATCCCGTGAGCAACCTGATTCCCGCCATCAACCTGGCAATCGATCCGGCCGAGCTGGTGCAGCCCGACCGTGTCCACACCTCTCTGTACACCGACCCGGCGCTGTTCGATACCGAGCTGGAAAAAATCTTCCACAGCACCTGGATCTGGGTCGCCCATGAAAGCGAAATCCCCGAAGCCGGCAGTTACAAGACCACCTACATCGGCAAGCAGCCGGTGATCGTGGTACGCGACCGCAAGAAGGCCATCAACGTGCTGCTCAACCGCTGCCGGCACCGTGGCGCCACCGTCTGCGAGCACAAGAAGGGCAAGACCAACAGCTTTGTCTGCCCGTACCACGGCTGGGGCTATGCCCTGGATGGTTCGCTGCGCGGTATCCCGCACCCGGAAAGCTACGGCGACTGCCTGGACAAGGCCGAGCTGCCCTTGGTCAGCCTGCGCACCGAAAGCTACGCCGGCATGGTCTTCGCCACGTTCAAGGATGACATCGAGCCGCTGGAGGACTTTCTCGGTGCGGCGAAGAAGTGGATGGACCTGTTCATGAAACAGGGCGCCGGTTATGGCATCAAAGTGCCGGGCGAGCACCGCTTCCGCTTCCCCGGCAACTGGAAGATCCAGCTGGAAAACACCACTGACGCCTACCACTTCCCGCTGGTGCACAAAAGTTTCCTGTCCTCGGTCGATGAGCAGACCCTGGAGCTGTTCGACTTCGTCAAGGGCCCTGGCTATGTCGAAGACCTGGGCAACGGCCACAGCGTGATGGTGATGATCCCCGAACTGGTCGACCTGGAGGCCGACCTCGACAAACCGATCCCGGAGCGCTTCGAAAGCCTTGCCGCCGAACTGCGCGACGAAGGCATCGACGAGGCGCAGGTGCGGCGCATCGTCCGCGCGGTCGGTGGTTCGGGCTTCAACCTCAATTTGTTCCCCAATGTGGCCTGTTCGATGGCGTTCTTCCGTGTGCTGCAGCCGATTTCGGTGAGCGAAACCGAAATCCATCATGCGGTAATCACCATGGATGGCGGCCCGGCGGCGGCCAACCGCTATCGCCTGCGCTTGCACGAGCATTTCCAGGGGCCGATGGGCTTCGGCACCCCGGACGATTCCGAGGCGTGGGAGCGGGTGCAGAAGGGCGCCCGCGCCGGTGAAGACCTGTGGATCATGCTCAACCGTGGCCTGGTGGGTGAAAAGCCCAGCGCCGATGGCCTGATTTCCGACGTCAGTGCCGAGACCGGCATGCGCGCGGCGTACCAGCAGTGGAAGAAGATGATGACCGCGGAGGCCAAATGATGAACCTGAACCTGTTCAACGAAGTCACCGCGTTCATCTGGCAGGAAGGCGACATGCTCGACCATGGCGAGTACGACGCCTGGCTCAACCTGTGGACTGACAAAGGCACCTACATCATCCCGATCGACCCCAAGGAAAGCGACTACGAGAACACCTTGAACTACGCCTATGACGACCACCACATGCGTGCCCTGCGTGTGCAGCGGCTCATCGGTGGCGAGTCGATCTCGACCAGCCCGCAGCCACGTACCGTGCGCACGATTTCGCGTATCCGTGTGCTCGCGGACGACGGCGTCAATGTCACCGTGCGCGCTGCGCAGAACGTGCGCGAGTTCCGCAAGGAAAGCCTCAAGCACTACAGCGCCGACCTCACGTACACCCTGGTGCGAGCCGAGGGCGGGTTCAGGGTCCATCGCAAGGTAATCAGCCTGATCAACAGTGACGATACCCTCGCCGGTATCGGCTACATCCTCTGAGGGCGAGGCCATGAACCAAGTCGCATTGGTAACCGGCGCCGGCCAGGGCCTGGGCCAGCGTTTCTGCGCCCGGCTGCTGGCCGCAGGCTTCGACGTAGTGGTCTCGGACCGTGACCTGGCACTTGCCCAGGCCACTGCCGAGCAGCTGCAAGGGCAGGCTGGACGCACGTTGGCGGTAAAGCTGGATGTCGCCAGCAAGGCCGATTTCGAGCAGGCCCTGGCCCAGGTGCTTGAGCGCTTCGGCGGCTTGCACGTGGTGGTGAACAACGCCGCCGTGACCAGGACCACGCCGCTGATGCAGATCAGCCCGGAAGAGTTCGACGCCGTGGTCGGCCTGAACTTGCGCAGCGTGTTCCTCGGCTGCCAGGTGTTCGGCGCGTACCTGGCCGAGGCCGGTTACGGGCGGATCATCAACATGGCTTCGCTGGCAGGGCAAAACGGCGGCACGGCCACCGGCGCGCACTATGCGGCGAGCAAGGGCGGGATCATCACCCTGACCAAGGTGTTTGCCAAGGAGTTTGCCGCTCGCGGCGTTACCGTCAATGCCATCGCCCCGGGCCCTGTCGACTCGCCAGCGGTGCATGCCGCGGTGCCGGTCGAACGGCTGCCGGGCCTTCTGGCCAACATTCCGGTACAGCGCCTGGGGGATGCCGACTTTCTGGGTGACCTGATCGTGCAACTGGCACGGCCCGAGGCCTATTTCACCACCGGGGCGACCTGGGACGTGAACGGCGGCTTGTTCATGCGTTGACATTGACGGGGCGCCCGCGCGCCCCTGGTTACTACAGGACACCGAGCATGAATGAAGAACTGTTGAACGTAGTCGTGCGCAAACGCGAGATTCAAGGGGCCGACGTGGTCGTACTCGACCTTGGGCGAGCCGACGGCGCTGCCTTGCCGGCTTTCGAGGCCGGCGCGCACGTGGACATCCATGTGGCGCCCGGCCTGGTGCGCCAGTACTCGCTGTGCAGCGACCCGGCGGATGTGACGGTGTATCGCCTGGGCGTCTTGAAAGACCCGGCGTCCCGTGGTGGTTCGGTGGGTGTGCACGAGGCCCTGATGGAGGGGCGCGAGGTACAGATCAGCGCACCGCGCAACCTGTTCCCGTTGGCGGCTGGCGCCGCCCGTTCGATCCTGCTGGGTGGCGGCATCGGGATCACACCCATGATTGCCATGGCCCACGCCTTGCACCAGCAGGGCGCCGATTTCGAACTGCATTACTGTGGGCGCTCGCGTAGCCGCAGTGCGTTTCTCGAAGCGCTGGCCGATGCGCCATTCGCGGCACGGGTGGTTACCCATTTTGACGATGAAGAGGTGACGCAGCGCCTGAACCTGGCCGATGTACTCGGCGCTGGCATGCCCGGTACACACCTGTACACCTGCGGCCCGTCGGGCTTCATGGACTGGGTGATCGCAGGAGCGCGCCAGCAGGGCTATGCCGAGGAGCACATTCACAAGGAGTACTTCCAGGTCGAGGTCGACGCCACTGGCCAGGGCTTCGAAGTGGTCGCTGCGCGCAGCAACAAGACTGTGCAGGTCGCCGAGGGCCAGACCATCCTCGATGCCTTGGCCCAGGTGGGTATACGCATCGATATTTCCTGCGAGCAGGGTGTGTGCGGCACCTGCATGTGCGAGGTACTCGAAGGCGAGCCCGACCATCGCGATGTGTACCTGACCGATGAAGAGAAGGCCGCGAACGACCAGATCCTGGTGTGCTGCTCGCGGGCCAAGTCGAACAAGCTGGTGCTGGATATCTGAGGAGCATGACCATGGTAGAGGTAACCCGTTTTCGCAACGCAATGGCCATGCTCGGTGGCGCCGTCTCGGTCATTACCACCGACGGCCCGGCCGGGCGCTTCGGCTTCACCGCTTCGGCGGTGTGCAGCGTGACCGACTCACCGCCCACCTTGCTGGTTTGCATGAACCGTGCTTCGTATTCCAACGAGCAGTTCAAGGCCAACGGCGCCTTGTGCGTGAACGTGCTGGCCGGCACCCATCAGGAGTTGTCCGGGGTGTTCGCCAACCGCAACCTGAGCATGGAAGCACGCTTTGCCTCGACGTTGTGGACGGTCCTGGAGAGCGGGGCGCCGGTGATGCAGGAGGCGTTGGTGAACTTCGACTGCCGCATTGCCCAGGTGCATGAAGTTGGCTCGCACAGCATTTTCTACTGCGAGATCCAGGACATCCGCCAGGGCGGTGCCGATGATGGGCTGGTGTACTTCAACCGCGCGTATCACCGGGTGTGCGAAACCTCCAAGGCCTGCTGAACGTGCTCCTGCGGCCTAGAAGGTATCCAGGTTATGGAAAACCACTTCGAGCATCTTGTTCAACCGCTGCACCTGCGCCTCGGTCAGCCCCTTGAAGCTGCGCTGGAACAGGTCGCGGGTCACATCCTGCATGCGCGCGATGCTCTGCAGCCCAGCCTCGGTGATGCGTACCTGGGTCACGCGGCCGTCCTCGGGGCTGGGGGCGGTGTCGACCAGGCCGTCGTCTTTCATCCGATAGACGATTTTGGTGATGGTCGACAGCTTGGCGATGGCATGGGTGGAGATTTCGGAAATGCTCGATTCGCCGTTCTCGTTGAGGATCCACAATACGCGCCAGCGCGGCACGTCAAGGTCGATCTTCTTCAGCAGCCGTTCCATGTTCTGGGTGTAGCGGCCATGCACACGGGCCAGCCAGTAAAAAGGGAAGTCTTCCTTGCGAAACTCATCGCTGGCCGGATCGTGATGGCTGTGGCCTGTGTTCTTCGAAGTGCTCATCGCTTCACTACGTGTGCGGAAATAGTCGCGACATCATAGACGTTTCCATGCATTTGGCTATTACAAAGGTGCGCCTAGGTGCTGGAATATTCAGTTGACATTTCAAGTATCTGGCAAGGCTCCCTCATCCAAAGGGCGGTATGACAATGACAATAATCGTAGAACCCCTCGACCTTGGCGGCAGCGGCCCGCGGGTCGCGATCAAGGACACCATCGATGTCGCCGGCACCGCCACCCGTGCCTCTAGCCAAGCGCTGGAGGATGCGCCGTTGGCGGTGCGGCATGCCGAGGTGGTCAGCCACCTGCTGGCGGCCGGTGCGCGCTTGACTGCCAAGGTCGGCCTGCACGAGCTGGCCTTCGGCACTACCGGTATCAACCGCCACACCGGCACGGCGGCCAACCCGCGTTTTCCGGGGCGTATTCCCGGAGGCTCGTCCAGCGGCTCGGCGGCTGCAGTGGCTGCTGGCCTGGTCGACTTCAGCCTGGGCACCGACACCGGTGGTTCGGTGCGCGTGCCGGCCTGTTGCTGTGGCGTGTTCGGCTTGAAGCCGACCTTTGGCCGGGTCAGCCGCCAAGGGGTGATGCCGGCCAGCAGCAGCCTCGATTGTGTTGGCCCGTTCGCTGCGAGCCTACCGATGCTGGTGCGCGCCATGGCCATGATAGACCCGACGTTCGTGCCCGCCCAGGTACCTGCGAAGGCGCGTATCGGTGTGCTGCGGGTAACGGCTGAAGTGGGCATACATAAGGCGGTGCAGGGGGCACTCAGCGCCAGCGGCTTGCCGCTGGGCAATGTCGAGCTCAAGCATTTTGGCGCGGCGTATGAGGCTGGCATGGTGGTGATCAACCGCGAAACCTTCCAGGTCTGTGGCCACCTGCTGGAAACCGGCAAGGTTGGCAGTGACATCGCCGGGCGCCTGGCGGCGGCGGGGCAGACCCATGATGCCGCGCTGGCTGAGGCAGAGGCGGTACGCCAGCGGTTTACCGAGGAAGTCGACCAAGCCCTTGCCCGTTACGATGTACTGGCGTTGCCGACCATGCCGGACTTCCCGCTGCGGCTGGAGGAGGCCAGCGACACTCGCGCCGTACTGGGCATGACCTCGCTGGTGCGGCCGTTCAACCTGTCCGGGCACCCGGCGTTGAGCATCCCACTGGGTAGCGAGGCCGGCCTGCCGGTGGGCCTGCAACTGGTGGGGGCCAAAGGTGCGGACGAGAAGCTGCTGGCAGTGGCCGAGCGTTTGTTGCTCAACCTGTATGGCGGCAACGGGGGCAGCAATGACTGACTTGCATGAGTTGCAGGCCCGCTTGCAGGTGTTCGAGCGTCAGCAGGCCATTCGGGTGTGCATCAATCGCTATATGGAACTGTGCGATCAGCTCGATTGCAGCACCCCGCTGGACGAACTGGCTGGCTTGTTTACCCGTGAAGCCGTGTGGGAAGGCAAGGGCGCCCGGTATGCCGCCAGCTTTGGCGGCTACCGTAGCCGTGAGGCGATCCGTGCGATGTTTGCCACCTACATGAAAACCCCGGCGCACTTTGCATTGAACGTGCACTTTCTCACCAGTGAGGTGATCGAGATGGACGGCGAGCAGGGTGTGGGGCGCTGGGTGATGTTGCAGACCAGCACCTTTGCCGACGGTGCATCGCACCTGAATGCTGCGCGGCTGACGGTGCGCTTTGCGCTGGAGGAGGGGCAGTGGCGCATGGCTCACTTCCAGACCGAGAACCAGTTCAGCCGGCCGGTTACGGCCTGGAACAGTGAGGCCCCCTTGCCGGTGCCTAACGACTAAGCCCAGACGCGATCCCTGTA
>NZ_BCBI01000055.1:0-42716 GCF_001320565.1 Pseudomonas sp. NBRC 111132 | reverse complement strand
TCGATGATGTACGAGCTGATGCTGATCTCCGTCAGCACCCCAAACAACAAGGTCACCGAGTGGCCAACAGCAAACAGCGTGACGTAAAGGCCAACGTCCTTCAGGCGATAGAGGAAGAAGATGACGCCGAAAAGGAACAGCAGATGGTCGTAGCCCGTCATCATGTGCTTGGCGCCCATGTAGATGAACGGGATCAACATGACCCCTGTGCTTTCCTGGATAAAGCCCTTGTCACCCTCTGCTACAGCATGGGCCAAGGCTTCTGGCATGCCAATGAACAGGGAAGCAACCAACAGGAACAGCAGAAACAATGGGTGGCGTGAACGCGTGGCGAACAGTCCCCTACCCGTTATCGAGTGCAGATGCATGGATAAACCCTTTCTTGCAATGATCGTGAGCCGCTAAGCGGCTGATGTCAGCAGGCAAGTAGAGGACGAGGTGGGCGCTCGATGCGGAAAATAGGCGGTCGAGGCACTGAATCGCCGGGTAATCCCATGCGAACCGAGGGCTCGAAAGTAGAAAAAAGCTGGACGGAGGACGTGAGTTGAGGCGTCTCGTGCTGATGGTCAGGGGTAAGCGGTGAGTGATAGTGGTCTGCGCACTGGGCACAGCTCCAGGAGGACTCAGCATGGTCATGCCCGTGCTGGACTACCTGCTTGCTGTACACAGGGCTCTGCGTCGGCACTGAAAGCGAATAGGCGTGACCGGTCCAAGCCAGCAGAAAGGCTATAGCCAGAAACACAGTCATGGTCGCTGAAAGTAGACGGCGAGACATCCTGACGCCTTCGTAACGGATACGGACTAGCAAACGGACACGTTTGACCTAACCCCCCTAGGGGGATAGCATGCAAGCCTAATGTAAAGCCGTCCGAGACTCAAGCCATGACCGAGCCAGTCCATGAACATATCCATGGCCACACCCATACTCATCAGAGTCACGAAGCAATCATCAAACGCCTGAAACGTGCTGACGGCCATCTGCGCAGCATCATTACCATGATCGAAGAAGGCCGTGAGTGCGTAGACATCGCCCAGCAGCTACATGCTGTCGAAAAGGCAGTTTGCCAAGCCAAGCGCACGCTCATTCAAGACCATATCGATCACTGCCTGGAAGATTCGGTTACCGCTTTGAGCAATGGTGATCGATCCGCAATCGACGAATTCAAGCAGATCACCAAATACCTCTAAAGGTTGTCCATCGCTTGCCCGTAAGGCGGTCACCATGATGTTGGCCCTTGGCAGTTACCTAGGTCTATTCCTGGCCGCATTCGGTGCTGCGACTCTGCTTCCAATGCAGTCCGAGGCAGTGCTTGCAGGGATGCTGGTCTCTGAGTATTACGATCCCCTGCTGCTTTTGACCGTTGCCACCTTGGGCAACGTGCTGGGTTCTGTGGTGAACTGGCTGCTAGGGTTGGGGGTTGAGCGTTACCGGGATCGCCGCTGGTTCCCAGTAGGTCCTGACAAGCTGCAGAAAGCGCAGAACGTGTACCACCGCTATGGCTACTGGTCTCTCCTGCTCAGCTGGGTCCCGCTGATAGGAGACCCCCTGACCCTTGTCGCGGGCATCATGAGAGAGCCGCTCTGGCGCTTTCTTCTGATCGTCTCGGTGGCCAAGGGCGCTCGGTACCTCATTCTCACCATGCTTGTCCTGGGAAGTATGCCTTGAACGTACAAAGCCGGGACACGGCCCCTACAAAGCCACGCAACGCAGAACAAGACTTGATCAAGTGGATCGCTCTCCTCACGATGGTTTTTGACCACATGCGTTTGGTATGGCCTGGTGCAGAGGATCTTTTCGTCCTGGGTAGACTTTCGTTTCCCCTGTTCTGCCTCGCTATCGCAATCAACGTCGCACGCACCCAGCCGGGCGAACTCTTCACCCGTAGTAATGGCCGATATCTCGCGCTGATGGTGCTGTTCGCTGCCATCTCGGAGGTCCCGTACCGAATGATCAGTAGCTCAGGCACGTTTAACGTGCTTTTCACGCTGATCTTGGGGTTGATGGTTGCCTGGGGAGTCCACCACCGGAACTGGTCCAGCCTCTTGATGGCTGCCATAGCACTCGGTTTCGCCAGTGTTTTCGCAGATCCACTGATGTACGGGTTTTACGGGGTATTGGTACCAGCGGCTTTAGTACTTGCGATCAAGCGCCCGGAATTTTTCGCGATGGTCCCGGTTGTACTGTGCGTGCTAGCCAATTCGCGTACAGGGCTTTTTTCGCAAGCCATCCACTTGGAGCCCGCTGCCTTGGCCGCCCTCATACTGGCTGCTCTGGCGCCACTTCTCGGACTGATAGTTCTGTGGTCGCGTATGCCTTTCAGGGTTCCGCCTGTGACTCAGTGGAGCTATTGGTTTTATCCAGGACACCTCGCTGCCTTGCTCGGTATTCGCTCCCTAATGTGAAGGCTTCGGTTGAGCGTATAGGTGTCCACTACTCCCCTTCGGTGAACCTGCTGCTCATTAACCAGGCTAAGACATACAGCACTTTTTGTATTTTTTCCCACTCCGGCAGGGGCAGGGTTCGTTCCGACCCACTTTCCTCCCATTCGACTGGCGTATGAGAGACTTTAACGATGATATTGGCGCTGGCGCCTGAGCATCTCTGGTGAGTTCGTCCATCTGATCAGACTCAGTCCAGGGAAAATTCA
Source organism: Pseudomonas sp. NBRC 111132 (assembly GCF_001320565.1). Taxonomy (NCBI): domain Bacteria; kingdom Pseudomonadati; phylum Pseudomonadota; class Gammaproteobacteria; order Pseudomonadales; family Pseudomonadaceae; genus Pseudomonas; species Pseudomonas sp. NBRC 111132. The sequence goes on along the minus strand of NZ_BCBI01000055.1, from coordinate 40,068 downwards.
AAGTTACGCCGAATTGAATGTCACAATCCCCGTCGACAGCCAAGCCAAACCAAGTATCTGATCGCATAATGTACTTACGCTTGTGGCAATGGAATTGCAGCCGGCGCATCGCTGCCGGCGACGGCATTCTATTAGAGTGGAAGCAGATCCCGGAGTTACCTTGCTCAGCCCCGATCGTAAAGTCGTGCCCCTGCCCATCCTCTCGCGTCATACGAGTAATGGCTTCCAGCCCACGATGCACATTAAAAGCAGCATCCTCATTCATGGCTAAAAGCTGAAGTCCGAGTTCAAGCGTTGCAGGATTGGCCTCAGCTTCGATCTGAGAAATAACCTGCTCATAGCGCGTGCCTGCCAATCTAGTCAGTATGCCTTCAGGTGTATGCTTGCCGGGATGCCCCTCCCGCCGTACAGTCATAGCGGTATCGAGATCGACTGCATATGAGTCATCAATCATCACGTAGCTGAATTCCTCATCAAGCCACATGTTTCGTTTAAGATGGAATCCCAAGGCCGTCAGTTCATGACTCAGATTCACCTTACCGGCTGCGGCAATCCGTAGACGAATGTAGCTGAGGAACCTCAGCGGTGACGTTAACATCTCCGCAATAGCGTCCAAGAGGAAGACGTCCATAACGAGTGGCGCTTTGATCACCTCAGTCGTCTGGTAAGTTAGGTACTGACTGGATTGAAAAGCTAATGCCGGATAGTGTTCAGAAACGACGCTGAAAAGATAGATCTCTTTAGGAGGATGAGGAAGCTTCAATTCTCGACCTTGATCATTCTCCAGTCTGCACTCTCCCTCCACGATAATATTGGCGCAAATCCATCCCTGATCGTAGGACTGCTGAATGGCAGCGGCGAAGTCGGACTTTAGTTGTCCGTCATTGCCTTTTCTAGCCTCAAGGGTCAGCTTTTTCGCCTTGGCTTGGATGATGATCAGTCGATCCCCGAACACCACCAGCACGTCTGCTTCACCCGCAACGTCCTTGCCCTTGAACAAATTCACATTGGTATGCACGTTGTCCTGACCGAAAACGGCTCTCAATCTCAGCGCTGAGAACTGCTCTGCAAATGCACCGCGATGCTCCATAGCAGTCGGCCGGTACGGCTTGTCGGCCCACATCCAAAAAAAGGGCGACTCATAAAGTGCCTCATAAATTGCGTAGTGCTGGAACAGCAACACAGTACCGCGACCGGTTGGCAGCAACGGTGTGGCAGCGACCGCGTTGAAATCGCCAATGGTTTGGAACTGCAGGTTATCGCCAGTTAGCGTCAATGCACCGAAAACAGCTTCGACAATGGGAACATCCAGCCCGCTTGAGTCCGCAACAAGCTGTGCTGAATATTCGAACGCTCCTATCAATATGTGGGGGTCAATCACTGGGGCTCTGGACTTGGCAAAAGTCGCGCACGCCTTCTCGTCCATTAGGTTACACATTGTGCTAGCGACCAACTGGGCCTGGGTGATGGTGAAGCCCATTTTTTCAACGAGCCAGGTATCGTCCGCGCCGTACTTTGTGGGAAGTAAATCTCGGTACTGGAAACTATATGCGGACTCGGTTCCATAAAAAATCGGCTCCCGCATGGACATACCGTCCCAGCCTATCTCGGCTGTGCTACCGCTGACCGCTTGGGCCGTCAGAGATGAAAGCATCGGTCGAGAAAGTGCGTGGTGTAGCTCCAACATCAGCGTGTCGGTGCGTTCTACCAAATATCCCAGGACCTCTACGGTGGGCACGCTCATGTCCAAAGCCTGGCGGACCATCAACCCAAGCAAAGTCGTGATCTCAGTCCTCAATAATCGGTCGTTGGTGAACAGATGAGCCATATCCTTCGGGTTCAGCTCATCGCGGTACAGGACCAGGTTGTCCCGGTGACATATGAAGGCAATCGCATGAACGTAGCCAGGTGAGGCAGTTAGCTGCACAAGATCAGCTAGAACCTCCGTTTCGGTTCGACCTACAGGTGTCGGCATGCGGCATTACTCCATGGTTGGCTTAGGCGATCGGCAGACAGGTCTTGAGCGCGACATCGATGGTAGCGTGGCTTAATTTCCGCCATTAGCCCCCCGCGAAGCCTTTACAAGCTAGGCGCATGACATCCCCCATGCGGGTTTCAGTGCTCCCAGAGCAACCGCGGTTCCCAAATCCTATGATCGAAGCATCCTACACTGCGGTGACGCCCTACCGCCTGCATGCGTAGACCTTCCTGACCGGAATGATGATGCTCTGTCAAATGGTGGTTCACGTCTAGAATGAAACAGATATCCCGGCATGCGTGAAGGGAATCACTACTACCACTGACACGCCGCACAAGGAATAGATTTATGTATTTTTATGTAGATGAGAGTGGGCAAACGGGTCTGAATCTGTTCGACCCGCAGCAGCCGATTTTATACTATGGTGTACTGTCCTCGCCGCACAATGTGGATGAGGTCGCTAATGATGAAATTCAAGAACTACGCGAACGCTTTGGCGTTGCAAGATTGCACTCAAGTGAGTTGGGCATGGGGCGACTGACCAGTATTGCCTCTGAACTCTCGGCATTGCAAGCAAAGCTAGACTTGACCATAGATATTTATCGGATATCCAAACCTGATCATGCTTTGATAAGTTTTTTTGACCAGCTCTTTGATCAGGGGCTCAACAAGGCAGTTCCATGGTCAGCATATTGGACTCCTTTACGTTTCGTAGTATTAGCGAAGCTTGCATACCTATTTGATGAGGATTTGATTAAACTAGCCAGGAAGGCTCGAATCGAGAAAAAGACCGAAAAAGCAAATACTATATTGCAAGAGGTATGTAACACGCTGCTGTGTCGGATTGACTATCTTCCCGACCCTAGAAGTCGCGAAATAATACGAGATGCTCTTACATGGGCCTGCAAGCATCCTGATGAAATCCATTACAACATATACAGCAACAATGATCGCCTTCAAATATCTCCTAATTTAATCGGCTTCCAGTCAGTCATGCATGGTATTGCACTCAGACTGAAAGTCGGCGGAGGGGATGCCGCTGCAATCGTGGTTGACAGGCAAGGTGAGTTTAATCGCGCTCAAGAATGGGTCGCTAACTTTTATAGGAGCGCGAAAGATAAGGGTGGGCCATGGGAAGTTGGGCCGGGCCTGCCTAAAATGGATCTATCCAACATCCCCGACATTCCTATCACGTGCACCCCTGGCGATATGAGTGCTGGTTTAGAATTGGTGGATATTTATCTTTGGTTGATGAAGCGTCTTTTTGAGAAAAAAGATTTGAGCCCTGAGTTGCTAGAGCTTTTAGCGCCTCAAATGGAAAAAGGAATGACTGACGAGGTTTCGTTTGCTGGAATAATGAAACGATGGGAGCCAGTTCTGATGAATCTTCCTGATCCAAGCCCCGAAGAGGAAAAGCGTGCGCGACAACTCATGGCCCGTCATGAAGAGTATCGAAAAAATCATCTTGATGGAATATAGATTCGTTTAGGCAATCATCCGGGGCGATATGGACTCGGTGCAGCAACAGACTGCACCAACCGTAAACTGAATGCGACAGCACCAAATCATTTGATGTCGACAACCATCGCCTTTGCAGGAGCAGCATCAAGAATTTGTACAGCATCACCTACCTCTTTGTATTCCTTCCAGAATCGTTCGAGTGCGCTCATACCACCAGCTAATTGTACTGCGCGAATAAGACCTGCATGCGCAGCTATCAGCCTCTTTAATTTAAGTACCAGTACTTCATTGTCTCTGTTTAAGCGCTGCGATTTTTTGTCGTGTACGTCGAAAGAAGATAAACTCGCTGCCGCAGCCCGCGCTTCAAGTTGTTTTTGGCGACTTTCGACAATGAGTTTCATTCGTGCAGGGTTGCGTGTAAATGCCGAGGCGTTTTTGAGCAGCGAATGGTGGCGAGCGATTGCCCGCGCCGTAATATCGACGTCCTCTAGCGCCAACTGATCAAGAACTTTTTTCAATTCAACATTTGAAGGATCCAGCAAGGTTCTCATGAGAAGATGTCCTTTTTGTCAAGTCTTGAGTAATCGACTCCATCGGGATAAATTGTTTCATATGGCTGAGCTTCAATTGCTTTTTGCACACCATCAATGAGTTTGGATGCATGCGCAATTTGATTCGCTCGACCTGTTGTTCTCACCGGCTTGCCCTCAGCAGAGCAGCGCATAATCACTAGACTTTCTTTCAAATCAATCAACGTCTGCCGATGATGGGGCAAGCCACTTGCTGCAAAATGCCTGCATCCATCGAAACACTTGAGATGTCTCGAGCAAGGATTAAGGGAGAAGCTGTTGGTGCAGAAGCCGTAAGGAGTTACATGAAATCCATCTGAGTTGGCTGCGAGGTATGCAAACGCTGCCTCATCACCATGTTCTAGTTGAATTCTCTTGAAAGATTCTCCGATATGGCTACTAACAGCTATGCCGCTCACGACCATTTTTGCCACTAATTCGTGAGTGCTACCTGCGGGAATAAACTGCTGCGCTACAGTGGGCAGTTCGACGAATTTGAGTTTTTCAGCAAGGCTACGATGATCGTACTCATAACTCTGTGCTACTGACACTCGGCCAAACTGATGTGTGATGACTGTATCTGAAACGTTCTGGCGAAACAACTCAGTATTCATCAAGTGTCGCAACGAATGAGGTTTGATAGACAATTTCTTCATTTCCGAAGTTGAGCCATACTTCTTAAAGAAGGAAAGTGAACCATTACCTTTCACCATACCAAGCGAAGTGTACATTCTAAGCTCGCGCGGCGTGGTAATAACTGAATCACCAGAAACAGCGGCGCTCGACAAAGGCCATTTCTTAATACACCCGGCAGTAAGAAATAGCCGTTGCCATGTCCCTACAGTACCTCCTGAATCCGTTCTAAATATTCGCAGGTCAGATCCGAACGTTTGAGACTGATTTAGATATTGATTTTCCAGAACCCCCCTAAATGGCTTCGTAGCAAGCCTCGCTTCCAGTATCGTGCTTTCAATGAGCTGCTCAAATCTTTTTGGCACAAAATAAAAACTTTCAATCAGAGTGCCAGGAGTTTTGTTTCGTTTTTTCTCTGAATAATAGCGCAATCTCAAAGAACGTCCTACCCCGCCGATATCGGATGCGCTTTTATTGGTGACCACATCTACATGCTCGACCCATGTCAGGCAGTCTTCAGGCAGCGTTAACACCTCATTAATACGCAAACCCGTAAGTATTAATATCCTGATAACTAAAAAATAAATTAAATCATTATATGTTCTTGCGCGCTCACAAAACACGATTCTAGTCAACTCGAATAGCGAGTCTGCCTCAGGAAGCTTGGATGCATCTTTTCGTACCAGGTAGCCGGCTAAAAGCCCTGGCCTTCGATCTCGCTTTACCGTTGGGCGAACAGGACAGAAGTTTGAGATCATGTTTTCATCAATAATCTTGGCCACAGTAGCTATATCCCGCGAGGCCTTTTCACTCCACGACTTAATAGATAGTAGCGCTTCAAAATTTTCTCGTGAGATCTCATATGGAGTTAGTACGGTACTTGAGAATAGTCGCCTTGCTGCCTTAGCTACTACTTGCGCGCAATCCGCTGTGCGACCACTCAAGCAAATACTCCCGATTATAGCCTTGATGAAGTCTTGGACTATTGTTGGAAGCACTCGACTGGCTGGAAGGCGTGCTTCAGGCCAGCCTGCGGTTAGGGCCAGTTGATGAGTTTCTATATCTACTCCGAAGCCCCCTGTACCATATGCATGCCTGTCGTGACTATCGTTAAGGATTCGAAGATCCCAATCTGTACCTTTTATCGGTTGGCCACAGTCATTCAGAGGAATGTCCCAGATTACTCCTTTTGCCTCAACAGCTCTGCGCACACTGGTGACAAACTTCTCAAATAGATATTTCGCCGATGGCTCATTGGACGGAGATTCAATCACGGCCATTTTACTTCGCCCCCGCAATCTGATCGATATTGTCTAAAATTTGCTGAGCTCCTGAGAGCGCACGAGTGAGCTGGAGATAAGCTGGGCTTTCCGCACTGATACCAATGTCCAAAAACCTCCTAACCTGTTGTCGCATGCCGTCAACGGCCTGCAGATGAGGTTCCTTTTGCAAAGAGGGCATAAACTTTGCACATCCATAACAAGACGTTACTGGATTATAGGCACAATGGCTCTGACCTGTCTGACATAGCCCTACTCCTGCAATGAGGGAATTGCCTACGACAGCTCCTATCTGCTGATCTTCTTGCGCGTTTAGAATTTCCTCAAGAGAAGCAAATCTACCTGAAGCAATGCTTTGGAGTTTCGCATACAACTTAGATGCCCCAAGCGCCGAATTGACGAGGTCGGCTTGTTGCATGCTAGCGTGTATATAAGCTCCAGAAGTACCCGTATAGACATGACCTAAGAACTTACAAATGCTTTCGCGACTATGCCCGGCATCTGCCAATGACTGCGCTGCAGTATGACGCAACTGTGGAGCGGTACAATCCAGGTTAACTCCATAACGCCGGCAGAAAGCCTTGGCTTCCGCCCAAAGAGCCGTAGAGTTGGTTGCTTCGAATAGTCGTTTTCTGCCTGCAGCTTTTGCAGACTCCCACAGTCTTTTTACTATCTGGACCCACTCTGGTTTAACCTGACGAACAATTTCAAATTGCTGCTCATCACGCTGCTTGGCTGCGTGAAACGAAACAATGCAAGCACTTTCATCATTTGCATCCTTAAAAAATCTTACATGCTCAGTATCCAAGCACAACACCTGCACAGGTCGAACACCGTGTTGATATATAAACACCAAAGCGGCCGCCCCTTCTAAATATTCATTTTCGACTTCAGCACTCCATGCTTCTGCATCTAATGATCTTACAATATCTGCCTGCAAGCTTATATTTACAAGTTCTTCCCGACTTATAAGGGTGTTCTTCCTGCGTGCCATTCCTGCATTTGCATGGGTATTCAAGCTACGAACTAGACTTAGGGCCCTCCCATTCCAATGCCCCACCTCAGCATCGCAAGCCATTTTAAGGAGACGTTTCATAACACCTGAAAAAGATGAGTCTGTGACATGCTCATTCCAAGCATTTCTTAGCTCTTCCGCAGGGGTCGTAACCAGCGTACAAACACTCTCCCATTTGCGGACCAATAACCTTGCAGCACGATGAAGACTACTAGGACTTTGATGCCCAGACGTCAACATTGCTAGCCTTCTCTGCAAAGCGCCCGCGGAGCCGCTCGCGAATGAAATCGATTCAGCACCCCCTTTATAACTGAACTTCCACTCATTTTCGTCAGCCTCAACCACATAAGTAACATCAGTGTACTTATCGTAAAGAGAAATAATTGCTGGCGGCAGTGGCCAGGCCCATTCGAGAATAAAAGTTTCAGCACTACTTCCCGCACAATTCACGGTAGTTGAAGCGCTCTTACCCTTATATGCTCTCATGTTGAATATCTCGCAACGCGCTTATTTTTAAGTCAAATAGCCGACCCCACGCCTGCATGAGATCTTCTTGAATTGCTGCGCGGGCATAATGCTCTGGCATAGCCGAATTTACGGACCAGCCAAAAAATGCACGCATACGCTGGAACGTAAGTTCCCTGTCTTGTTCACAATCCATGAACGTCGCGTAATATGCTGTTGCGCAGGTATGCCGAAGATCATGGGGGGATATATGTGCCTTTCCGCCTGTGCGATCACTGAATTTTTTTAATGCCTTGGGTGAGATTGCGCCTGACAGTGCGTGGAAAATCTTGGTTACAGCCTCAGCAGATAGAGGAGCTCCTGTAGCCGCTGTAAAAGCGTAGCCGTGCTCTGACGAGTCGTATCTGCTCTCGGCTATGTACTGTTGATAAAGGTTTGCAAGTTCCGGCGAAATTGGTACTTGCCTATGTGCCTGCTCAGTTTTCATGCTTGGGGCAGTAGATCGGGTTTCAGATTCTGTCCCGGCCGTAACGTCCAGCCAATACACAACCTCTTGAGACTTCGTATCTACGTCAGATTTGAGAGCATCACAAGTCAGCAGCATCAACTCGCTGCGCCTGAGTCCTACCAGCAGAAGCATGTTAAGGATCAGCCAATTCCTGTTCTTAATGCGCACACCTTGGAAGGGGTTTCGATCTGAAGCAGGATTTCCAACCTCAAGCAGATCAAACAATGTGCTCGCTGGAATCGAGCGGATAAACCTTACCCGCCCCCTCTGAGGCTTTCTCATCCTTCCCATCGCAGACAAGGTCGATCGAAGAGAACGCCATGCTTCGCACGAAGCTGATCGATGAGAGGCCAGGTGCACCATGAACCTTCTGACAGCATCCCATCGCTGAACAGCCGTTGTTGAGTAGTTTTTGGCGGATGTCAGATTCAGATAAAACGCCTCCACCAACTCCTGCGTTCTGGCCGCATCACGGCTACTCACAGCTGAATCGAACGAATCAACCCCGTACCGGTCATCACAGAAAGAGTAGAAAACATCTATGTGACGCAGGGTTGTCTTACGGGTGTTCTCCGCTAGGGCATGTCCTTGATTACTCAGGGACCACACGGTTGCCCAAAACCTAGGGAGCATGCGATGAGGATCAACGATGACGAGGTCGGGCAACGCACCAGTTTTAACCATCATGAAAGCCACCGATCACTGAGTGTGAATCATTTGAGGAGACCCCATCCCATTGAGCTTAGATCGCAACAGGCCGGCAGGTGCCTATTAAAGTTCGACGGCTACCGCATCATGGCCCGCATCGACGGCGAAGACATCCGCCTGTTTACCCGCAATGGCCACGACTGGAGCAGCAAAATGCCCCGGCAGGTGGCTGCCTTGCGCGCGCTGGGTGTCGGTTCGGCCTGGCTCGATGGCGAAATGGTGGTGGTTGACGAAAATGGCGCAGCAGACTTCCAAGCCTTGCAGAACGCCTTCGATACCGAGCATGACGAAGGCATTGCCTATTACCTGTTCGACCTGCCGTTTCTTGGTGGTCGGGACCTGCGTCAGGTACCGCTGCAGGGCCGCCGCGACACCTTGCGCCAACTGCTTGGGCACGATGAGTCGGACGTACTCAAGTTTTCTGCCGACTTTGACCAGCCTGTCGAATCCCTGCTCGACAGCGCCTGCCGTCTGCAGCACGAAGGGCTGATCGGCAAACGCGTCGACAGCCCGTACAGTGGCCGCCGCAGCTCGGACTGGGTCAAGCTCAAGTGCAAGCAACGCCAGGAATTCGTGATCGTCGGCTACACCGACCCCAAAGGCAGCCGCAGCGGCTTCGGGGCCTTGCTGCTGGCCCTGCACGACAACGACAGTGGTGAGCTGCGCTATGCCGGAAAGGTAGGTACCGGCTTCAGTGATACCACCCTGGCCACGCTGCTTGCCCGGTTAACGTCCCTGGAAACTGCCAAGCCAGCCGTGGCCAGGCCGCCCACCGGTGCCGAAGCCCGTGGTGTGCATTGGCTGCAACCGAAACTGCTCGCTGAAGTCGCCTATGCCCAGATGACCCGTGATGGCATCGTACGCCACTCGGTTTTCCACGGCCTGCGCGACGACAAGGCGGCAACAGCTATCGACCTGGAGCGCGCCATGCCCGCCAAGACCGTGCCTAAGCGCAGCAAGCAGGCCAAGACGTCTGAAACCCCGGATGAACTGCACCTGACACATCCTGACAGGGTGATCGACGCCACGCTGGGTGCGACCAAGCGCGAAGTCGCCGAATACTATGCCGACATCAGCCAATGGATCCTGCCACAGCTCAAGCACCGCCCGGTGGCGCTGGTTCGCGCACCGGACGGCCTGGCCGGCGAGCTCTTCTTCCAAAAGAACGCGGGCCAGCTGCACATCCCCAACGTGCTTAGCTACGAAAAGGCCGAGGCCGGCCAGGCGGCGATGGTTATCAATCGCCCAGACACGCTGCTAGGCGCGGTGCAGATGAACATGCTTGAACTGCACACCTGGAACGCCACGGACAAGGACTTCGACAAACCCGACCGCTTCGTGCTCGACCTGGACCCTGACCCCGCGTTGCCCTGGAAGGCCATGCTGGAGGCAACTCAGCTCACCCTTACCCTGCTTGACGAGCTAGGCCTGAAGGTGTTCCTGAAAACCAGTGGAGGCAAAGGCATTCATGTTGTAGTGCCGTTGACCCGGCGCGCCGGCTGGGACGAAGTCAAAGGCTTCAGCCACGCCATCGTCAACTACCTGGCCACGTTGTTCCCGGACCGTCTCAGCGCGGTTTCTGGGCCGAAAAACCGTGTTGGGCGCATCTTCATCGATTACCTGCGCAACAGCAAAGGCGCCACCACCGCGTGCGCTTACTCCCTGCGAGCCCGAGAGGGACTGCCTGTTTCGGTGCCCATATGGCGCGAGGAGCTGGTGCAGCTCAAGGCCGCCAACACGTGGAACATCGCCAACGTGCGCGAGCGTCTCGCAGAAGTCGAAGACCCATGGGCCGACCTGGGCAAGGTGCGCCAGTCCATCACTGCCCGCATGCGCAAGCAACTGGGGCTCTCGTGATGGCGCAACAGCGAATGGACATGACCCGGGAGACACGCCCATGAGCATCGTTCAAGACTTCAACCTGACCACCCTTGACCGCCTGTTGCGCGCCTTTGGCGAACGCCAGCAAGCGCTTAACCTCGACACCCAGCTGCCGCAGCTGATTCAGGCGCTGCAAGCTGACCACCTGGACCTGCTGCCCTTGCCGGGGCAAGGCAACACCCTGCGTCGCTGGCAGACCTTGGCCCGCGTGGCGGGTTGCGACCTGGCTCTGGCCAAACTCTATGAAGGCCACACAGATGCCCTGGCAATTCTGGCCGAGTGTGGTGCCGCGTACCAGGCGCGCGACGGCATCTGGGGCGTGTGGGCCGCCGAACCGCCTGATGCCCGTACGCGGATCACGGCTCGCGAAGGTAAACAGGTGCTATTGAACGGCCGCAAGGCCTGGTGTTCAGGCGCCTTGCAGATCGACCGGGCGTTGATCACCGCCTGGGATGAGGCGGAGCAACCGCAACTGGTGGCCATCGAATTGTCGCAACCGAGCCAGGGTTTGAACATCGAGCATTGGCAGGCTGTAGGCATGGGCACGACTGCCAGCGTCGAACTGTCGTTCAACGACACTCCTGGTACGCTCATCGGCAAGGCCGGCCAATACCTTGCACGCCCAGGCTTCTGGCACGGCGGTGCAGGCATCGCCGCCTGCTGGTTCGGCGCGGCTGAAGCGCTGGCGGACTACCTGCGCGAACACTGCCGCAGGCCCCGCCCCGACCCGCATGCCGATGCCCATCTGGGGGCCGTTGACGCTGCGTTGTACGGTGCCCGCGCAGCGCTGCGCGAGTGCGCCGCCTGGATCGACCTGCAGCCTGCAGCAGATGCCAGTTTCGAAGTGCGCCGTACCCGTGCCCAGGTAGAACAGGCGGTGGAACAGGTGATCAGCCATGTCGGGCGAGCGCTGGGCGCCACACCCTTCTGCCGCAGCAGCCATTTTGCTCGGCTGAGCGCCGATCTGCCGGTGTTCATTCGCCAAAGTCATGCCGAGCGTGACCTGGCGGTGTTGGGCCAGCAGTTGGCGCAGGGGCCGGCCGGAGCCTGGCAGCTATGAACGAGAATCTGATTCAGTCGAGCAGTGGCACGCCTTGGGCATCCTGGCAACAGGCCGCGCATCTGGCCCGTGCTACCTGGCTCGATCCGCGCCAGCTTTGCCCGCCAGGGCGCCGCCTGGTATTGATTGCACCCCACCCGGACGACGAAATACTCATGGCCGGCGGCCTGCTGGCGGGGTTCACCGGTCGCGAAGAAGAACTGGTGCTGATTTCCGCCACCGATGGTGAGGGCAGTCACCCAGGTTCCAGCCACTGGAGCGAGCACCGCTTGCGTCGCCAGCGCCCTCTGGAGAGCCGCCAGGCCCTGAAGCAGCTGGGCCTGGAGCCAAACCAGATGGACTGGCGCAGGCTGCATCTCAAGGACGGCCAGCTGCCGCGTGAAGAAGCGTTTCTGGTTAGCCACCTCACCCAGTTGCTGCGGCCCGATGACCTGTTGATGGCTACCTGGCGTAATGACGGGCATTGCGATCACGAGGCCGTCGGCCGCGCTGCCGCGCATGCGGCGGCGGCCCGCCAGGTGCAATTGGCCGAGGTACCGGTTTGGGCATGGCATTGGGCAGAGCCTGACGATCCACGTCTGCCGTGGCCCCGTGCCCACCGTCTGCAACTCGATGAAAGCCGCTTGGCACGCAAGCGCAAGGCGTTGGCCGCTCACGTCAGCCAGCTGGGACGGGACGACGAACAGCCAGTGCTGCCGTCCAATCTGCTGGATTGTCTGCTGCAACCTTTCGAATTGGTCTTTCTGTAGTGGAGCCTTCATGAGCCTCGATTCGCAGTATTTCGCCGAGCTTTACGCCACCAACGAAGACCCTTGGGCCTTCCGCACTCGCTGGTACGAGAAACGCAAGCGCGAGTTGGTCATGGCCAGCCTGCCTCGGCAGTGCTATCAGCGAGTGTTCGAGCCAGCCTGTGCCAATGGCGAGCTCAGTGCGCTGCTGGCCGAACGCTGCGCCGACCTGCTCTGCCAGGACCTGGACCCGACCGCTGTGAACCTGGCCCGCGTGCGGCTTGCACAGGTACCCAATGCCTCGGTGGAACTGGCCCGGTTACCTACTCACTGGCCGAGCGGGCGCTTTGACCTGATCGTGCTCAGCGAAGTGGGCTACTACCTCGACTCCACCGACTGGCTGCATGTGATCGAGCAATCAGCGGCCAGCCTGACCTACGACGGTGGGCTGCTGGCGTGCCACTGGAAGCATCCCATCGTCGGTTGCCCGCAGGATGGCCGTGAAGTGCACCGCATGCTCGCCCGGCACCTGCCGCTGTATCAGCAGTTCCAGCATGAAGAGGCGGACTTCGTGCTGGAATACTGGTCCTGCCAGCCCAGCGTGGTCGACCTCGACGAGACCTGCCCATGATTGCCGTGGTCATCCCTGCGCATAACGAAGCGCGCCGGCTGGGACGCTGCCTGCGGGCGGTGCTGGTCGCTGCCCAGCAGGCGCAGCAGGCGGGGTACCGCGTGGAGGTGCTGGTGGTACTCGACCGCTGCAGTGACGCAAGCGCTGCGGTGGCAAGGCGTTTCGGTGTCCAGGCCTTGATGGTGGATGCCGGGAATGTCGGCATGGCGCGCCGGGTGGGTGCGGCGCACATGCTCGAACGCGGCGCGCAGTGGTTGGCCTGCACCGATGCAGATAGCCGGGTACCGGCACACTGGCTGATGTCGCAGCTGGCCTGCAGCGCCGATGTGGTGTGCGGCACGGTGCACATCGACTACTGGCAACCCTGGCACACAGCCGCCCTGCGCAAGGTGTACCAGAGCCGCTATGAAGCGCGCGAAGGCCACCGGCATGTGCACGGCGCGAATCTGGGGGTATGTTCCGATGCCTACGCGCGGGTGGGCGGCTTCAAACCGTTGGCGGCGCATGAAGATGTGCAACTGGTCAGTGACCTTCAGGCCTGCGGCGCGCAGATCGTCTGGACCGCCAGGCACAGCGTGGCCACCAGCAGCCGGCTTGACAGCCGCGCCCGCGAAGGGTTTGGTGATTATCTGGCGAGGTTGCAGGCACAGGCCTCGCAAAGCGCCCCCGACAGCCCTCCGGTTAAAACTTCATGACGCCTTGCGCGCTTTCTTCGCCGGCTTCTTGCCTGCCAGGCTGCGCTTGAGCAGTTCGGTAAGGTCGAGGATTTCCGCACCCTTTCCAGCACTCGCAGCGTCGCCGTTCACCACAGACTCGATCTTGCCCTTGCTGGCCTTCTCTTCCACCAGGTCCATGATGGTCTGGCGGAAGGCATCGTGATACGCCTCGGGCTTCCAAGGCTCGCTCATGTCCTCCACCAGACGCTTGGCCATGTCCAGCTCGCGCTTTTCCACCTTGTTGTCCGTCACGCTGCTGTCCAGTTCCAGCGTCTCCAGCCCGCGTACTTCTTCGGGCCAGCGCAGGGTAATCATCACCAGCGCGTCGTCCAGGGGGCGCAGCAGCGCCAGATGCTGGCGGGTATGCAGAACCACGGTGGCCAGTGCCACCTTGCCGGTCTTCTGAAGCGTCTCGCGCAGCAAGGCATACACCTTGCCACCACGGCGGTCCGGGGTTAGGTAGTACGGCGTATCGAAATGCTGCAGTGGGATCTCGCCAGCTTCGACGAAGGAAAAGATATCGATGGTCTGGGTCGCTTCGGGCCGAGCCTTGCGGATCTCTTCCTCGCTGATTACGACGTAGCGGCCCTTCTCGAATTCGACGCCCTTGACGATGTTGTCCTTGTCGATTTCCTTGCCGGTCACCTTGTTCACCCGCTTATAGCCCACAGGCTCCATGCTGCGCTTGTCGAGCCAGTCGAAATCCACCCGCTCGGTACGCACGGCGGTATGGAGTGCCACGGGGATGTGCACGAGGCCAAAACTGATGGCGCCTTTCCAGATTGCCCGAGCCATGAAGTGCTCCGAAGATTGCCTGCCGATACCAGAAGTGACTGCGGCGGGCGTCAATGGTTTCTCGGCGGGCGCGGGCACCGACCAGCAGTCAAGCCTGGCTGAAAAGGACCCGCTTGAACGCCTCGGCCGCGAGGTGCACCTGCACCGACCAATCCCCCGCCGCATCGCTGCCGGCATCGTCGGAAACATACTTCAGACAAACAAACGGAATGCCTTCGTCACGCGCGATCAACGCCAGCACATAGGCTTCCATATCGACCACGTCGTAAGGTGCATCGCGGTGGTTGATTTCGAAGCTGTCACCGCTGCCACAGGCTTCCAGGGCCAGGCCGGGGATCACTGCCCCATGCTCCAGTACTACCGGGATATCCGACAAGGGTGTTTCGTAGCGGGCAAAGCCCAGTGGGGTCACGTCCATGTCGCGTTGCACGAAGCGGTTACAGCACACCACCTGGCCCTTGCCATGGCGCTGGCTGCCAGCTGAGCCAAGGTTGACGATAAGCTTGGGCTTGCGCGTTGCGATCGCTTTGGTGAGCGCAATAGCCGCATTGACCTTGCCAATGCCAGTGAACACGGTGTTCACCTCGTTGAACACATCGCCAGCCTCGGCCTCGAGGGCGAAAACGAACAGCGTGTCATTCAGGGAAATGTCGGGGAATTGCTTGATCAGCATCATTGAGCAGGTGTTTCCGCGTGGCTGCAAGGGGCGCGGCCATTGTCGGTCAACCCCGGCTAATTGCAAGCCTGGCGGTGCTGAGTGCCGCCCTTTTCGCTGATTGCAGTGCCAGGTCGCCCCGGCACTGCGTCGGTCAATTACGAGCGGCCGCCCTTGCGACCCGACTCGCGATCGTGCGGCATGTTGCTGCCCGAAGACTGGCCGCCCTTGCGTCCGGCTTCAGAAGCCTTTTCTCGGTCATTGGCGAAATTACCTGGGTTCTTGTTACCGCCCTGGCTGCCTTGTTGATTGCCGGTACGGCTGTTGTCTTTAGTGGCCATGGTGCTCAAACCTCATGTGACTTCGGAATGCACGGCAAGCTGCCGTACACAGGTTCGGAGTTCGGCGATATCGCGGGATTCGTTTTATTGCGAAGGGTTCGGACCGGTGGCGTTAAATAAGCGGCAACGCCATATTTGGCGCGCCTGTCAGTCGCGCGGCGGGCTATCCATACGAGCCTGGTGGCGACCCAGCCAGCCACCTGTCGCTGCCCAGCTCAGGGCAATCAGCGCGCCGATCAACATCGCCAGTTGCGGGTGCTCGCCGATGACGTCCAGCGCACGCTTGACCCAGCCGCTCAGGGCATCGCCGCCACGATAGACCACGGTGTCGATGAAGTTCTTGGCCTTGTACTTGTCCTCGGCGGGCAGCACGGTGAACAGCATCTCGCGACCTGGCCGCACCAGCGCATACTCGCCGGCACGGCGCACCACCATCACTACAACGAACACGGCGAACACCGGCGCCAGTGCCAACCACAGAAAGCCTGCTGCCATCACCACCGGCACTGCCACCAGCAACACCCCAACGCCTAGCCGACGAGCCAGGCGCCCGGTAATGAACACCTGGGTGAGGATGGCCAGCGCCTGCACAACGGTGTCGATCAGGCCGAAAACCTGGGTTTGCCGGGTGCGGTCGGTAAAGGTTTCACTGACGATGCGCGCCTGTTCGAAGTACAGAAAGGTGCTGACGCTGGCCAGCAGCACCACGAATAACGCGATACCCAACAGGTACGGCGAACGGAGCACGGCGGTGGCGCCGGCAAACGGGTTGCCGCCTAATGGGCGCGAGGCCAGACGTTCTGTTTGCGCTGGCAGCGGTTGGCGCGCCCGCCAGCGTTGCAGGAACAGGGCCGCGACGATACTGCCTATCAGAAATGCCGCCGCCAGCACCAACAAACCGGCATGGCCCAGCGGTGCGACCAACAAGGCGCCGAACAGGGGGCCGCTAAGCCCACCCAGGCTTGCCCCGGCCGCCAGCAGGCCGAACAAGCGCTTGCCTTGCGCGGTTGAAAACAAGTCGGCGAGCACGCTCCAGGCCAGCGAGATCGTCAGCAAGTTGAACACTGATAGCCAAATGTAGAAGGCTCGGGCAGTCCACAGGTCGTCTGGATTGCCGGCAAACAGTGCCGCGAACAGTAGCAGGTTGCTGGCGAAGAAACCGTAGGCCCAGGGCAGGATATGCCTGCGTTGCACCTTGGAGGCCAACCAACCGAATAGCGGCAGGCACGCCAGGGTAGCGATGAAGGTGCCGGTGAACAGCCATTGCAGGTTGTCCACGCCACCGGCAACCCCCATGGTTTCGCGCACCGGGCGCAGCATGAAGTAACCGGTGAACAACAGGTAGAACAACAGCAAGCCGGCGATGACCGCCGGCCCTTCGCCGGGCTGGATGTTCAGCCCTTGGTCCAGACGCCGCCGCCACGCCTCCATGGTGTCAGGCGAACTGCTTGATCAGCGCCTGTTGCTGCGCGTGAGTGAGCATGGGGTCATGCCCAGCCTTGAGCTGGTCAAGCTGGCGGTCGGGCCGGCCGGTGGCGGGGATGACCGTGGTCACTGCCGGGTGGCTGATGGCGAACTTCAAAAACAACTGCGCCCAGCTGCCGATGCCCGCTTCAGCGGCCCAGCCCGGCAAGGCCTGGTCCTTGACCCGGGCGAACAGGCGGCCATCGTCGAAGGCACGGTTGATCAATACGGCAACGCCCTTGTCCTGGCACAGCGGCAGCAGCTCACGGGCGGCGTCGGGGGCGTTGACCGAATAGTTGATCTGGATAAAGTCCAGCGGCTCGCTACGCACTATTCGCGCGACTTCGTCCTGGCCACTGTTCAGGTAATGGGTGATGCCGACGTAACGCGTTTTGCCTTGCTGCTTCAGCTCACGGGCATAGGGCAGTTGGGTCTGCCAGTCGCGCAGGTTGTGGATCTGCAGCAAGTCGACCTTGTCGGTGCGCAGGCTTCTGAGGCTGCCGGCCCACTGCCTTTCGGCGTCAGCCCGGTTGTCGGCGGCGATCTTGGTAGCGATGAAGCATTGCCGGTGCCAGCCGCCCTCCTCCAGCAATTGGCCAAGAATGCTGTCGGCGCCGCCATAGTTGGGCGAGGTATCGATCACCCGCCCGCCACCGTCGAAAAACGCCTTGAGCACCGCTTTGAGCTGCTGGTACTGAGCCGAGCCAGCCTCCACCTCGAAGCTGCCGGAAGTGCCCGCGCCGATCACCGGTAAGGCTTCACCGGTGGACGGCACTTTGCGAGCCAGCAAGCCCACCGGGGTGGCAGCATGCAGCCAGGGGCTGACGACGGTCAGCAAGCCCAACGTGGCACCTGTGCGTAGGACATCACGACGTGCGTACATGAAAAAGCTCCCGTCATGAATCGGAAACTTTCAAGGCTAGCCGCTCTAACCCACGCCAGCGGGTGTTTCTGTATCTGGATGTTTAGTGATCAGGCCCGCAGCAGTTGGCTCAGGTCGACACCCGTCTCAGCCATCGGCGGGCACCAGTAGTAGCCGCCTGTGAGTGGCCGGCTGAAGCGGTAGAGACCGTCGATAATACCGTCTTCCAGGCCGCTCATGCGTCGCAGCTGTACTTCGAACGCATCGAAGCTATGGCCCAGGGCGACGAAGGCCAGGCCGGCACCGCGCTGGTCGGCCCAGGCCACCGAGCGACGGACCATGAACGCCTCGGGTTCGAAACTTTCCTGAGCCGTACGTTTGACGTGTGCGGACTCGGGTGCATCGTCGAGTTCCTCGTTGTCGCTCAGGCGGCGGCCGATGATGTTGTCCTGATCAGCTTGGGGCAGCGACTTGAAATACTCCAGGTCGTGCTTCCACAGCTGGAACGCGGCATAGCTGGAACCATCGGCGGCAATGGCCGCTTGTACGGCAGCTTCGTCCACCGGGTTTTCGGTGCCGTCTTCGTAACCGGTCAGGTCGTGGCCGCCACGGTGCAGGAAACCATCAACGCTGTCGGCCAGGCGCAATGCCGGTGCCAGCGCCTGCTCGAGCGCCTGGGCGCGCAACAGCAGGTCGCCACGTTCGTTGCCACGCAACCACAGCCACAGGGCGTGTTGGGTGCTGGGGTTCTCCACGGCGGCATCCAGCAGCGGGAAGGCGCGCAAGCCTGGCACATCACGGCCCATGGCCTTGACCAGCGGGGCGCCAATGCCGAGCAGAAGCTGTTCACCATCGACCTGTGGCAGCAAGGCATCCAGGGCGGCAGGCAACGCCTCGGGCGACTGCAGGGTGAAGAACAGGTGGCGGGCGTGGGCCGGCACCGGGGTGGCAAGCAGACCTTGCTGGAACGGCATGACAGGCTAATCCTCGGTTAAAAGCGGCATGCTACTGCGCCCACAGGCCCGCTGCAATGCGGCATGCAGCCTCGCCACGCGCTGCGCTTGGTAACAAACGGTTACCAAGTGCTGGCCCTTTGCGATTAGCTATCAATCAGGGCCGGCCTACACTGCTCGAGATCCTTCGCCCGAGAGACCGCCCATGACCGCCTCGCCCTTGCTCACAGCCTTTCTGCCGCTTGCCCTGGGCATCATCATGCTCGGCCTGGGGTTGTCGCTCACCCTGGCTGATTTCGCTCGCGTGGTGAAGTACCCCAAGCCGGTGGTGGTAGGCCTGGCCTGTCAGATCCTGCTGCTGCCGCTGGTGTGCTTCCTGATCGCCAACGGCTTTGGTCTGGAGTCTGCCTTGGCAGTGGGGCTGATGCTGCTGGCCGCCTCGCCAGGCGGCACCACGGCCAACCTGTTCAGCCACCTGGCTCATGGTGACGTGGCGTTGAATATTACCCTGACGGCGGTCAACTCGCTGATTGCGATCCTGACCATGCCGTTGCTGGTGAACCTGTCGCTGAGCTGGTTCATGGCTTCGGACCAGGCTATCCCATTGCAGTTCGCCAAGGTCATGCAGGTGTTTGCCATTGTCTTGCTGCCGGTGGCGCTGGGCATGCTGATTCGCCATTTCGCCCCGGCATTCGCCGCGCGCATGGAAAAGCCGATGAAACTGGTAGCGGCGCTGTTCCTGGCCTTCACCATCGTCTTGGCATTGGCCAAGGACTGGCAGACCGTGGTCGAGTACGCACCGGTGGTAGGCCTGGCCGCGCTGCTGTTCAACCTGCTGAGCCTGACGGTGGGCTATTGGGTGCCACGGCTGCTGAACATCCCCAAGCGCCAGGCGATTGCCATCGGCATGGAGATCGGCATCCATAACGGGACCTTGGCCATTGCCCTTGCATTGAGCCCGTCGCTGCTGAACAACGCGACCATGGCAGTGCCGGCTGCGTTGTACAGCCTGATCATGTTCTTTACTGCGGCTGGGTTCGGCTGGTGGGTCAGCCGAGGGCAGGTGGCGGCGCAACCCAAAGGGGAAACGGCGAATTGAACCCCTGTCGGTTTATCACGGCTGGCTGCGCTTGCGTCGAAGCTGCGCCGTCAACCTCTTCAGGGGCGGCGCATAGAAGAACCCGAACGACACACTCCCCGTGCGCCCCTTCACCGCATGGTGCAACCGATGCGCCCGGTGCAAGCGTTTCAGATAGCGGTTGACCGGCCGTGGCTTGTGCGGCCAATGCCGGTGAAAGAAGCCGTCGTGGGCCAGCACATACAGCACCCCGTACCCTGCCACGCCGCCGCCCACCCACTGCAGCGGCGCAAAACCGCTTTTCCCGAGCGCCACCAGCGCCGTGGCAATCAGCCCCAGGGCCACCAGGTAGAGGTCGTTGGTTTCGAGCATGCCCAGTTGTGGCTCATGGTGCGAGCGATGCAGCCACCAGCCCCAGCCATGCATGATGTACTTGTGAGCCAGCGTGCCAACGCCCTCCATGGCCACCAGGGTGCCGAACAGGACGGCGAAATTGAACAGCATGGAACGGTCCGGGTGATGGCAAAGGGAGGCGCAAGGGTACCGGCTGCCCAGGTATTTTTCCATGCGGGCGTGACCGGCTGCAGGCCATTCGCGGATGAAGCCATTGTCATGTTTTTGCCCTTGACCTGCCCTGCCACGCGGCGTATGGTCCGCGGCGCAATTTTGCCTTCCTCAACAGGAGACCTGCCTTGGACAGTAGCCCCAGTCGCTTGCGACAGGCCCACGTGGCGCGCTAGCCCGGCAGTGTCCTGCACTGTCTGGCCGCTCTGGCAAGACGGTGGTTTCTTGTAACCCCGCACCTCCTTCCCTCCTCGTGGTCCTGCGCATTTTTCTGGTTTTTCAACCGCGCCAACTGATGGCGTTCATGCGGGCGTTTGCCTGCGGAAGAGGTTTGCTATGGATTGGAAAGTATTTTTACTGCGCGTTGCCATTGCCCTGCTGCTGGGGGCGTTGATCGGTGCCGAACGGCAATTGCGCCAACGCCTGACCGGGCTGCGCACCAATGCACTGGTCAGTACCGGTGCCTGCCTGTTCGTGCTGATGACCCAGGCAGTGCCAGGCATGGCGCCTGCCGATGCGTCGCGCGTGGCCGCCTATGTCGTGTCGGGCATCGGCTTTCTGGGTGGCGGCGTGATCATGCGCGACGGTTTCAACGTGCGTGGCCTGAACACCGCAGCCACCTTGTGGTGCACGGCTGCGGTCGGCGTGCTGTGCAGCCTTGGGCTGCTGTTGGAGGCTGCGCTGGGTAGCCTGGTGGTGCTGTGCGCCAATATCCTGCTGCGCGACATCGCCCAGCGCCTGGACCGTCAGGACGTGGTGCCGGCCAGCGAGGTGGAGCAGCACTTCGAAGTACGTATCGTCTGCCGCGCCGAGGACGAGATTCAGGTGCGCAGCCTGATGCTGCATAGCCTGGGCGACCCGCAACTGCGGCTGCAGTCACTGCAGAGCGCAGACCTGGACAACCCTGCACGCCTGGAAGTACGTGCCGAACTGCTGGGCACCACGCAGGCGCCGGCGCAGCTGGAGCGGCTGGTCAGCCGGGTCAGCCTGGAGAAAGGTGTAAGCTCGGTGCGCTGGCAGTTACAGCCGCAGGTGTTGGCGGCTGATTAGAACGACAGGAGTGATTCATGCTTATCCGCCCTACCCTTGAGCGCGACATTCAACGGCTGCCAGGCGTCGAGCGATCGGCAGCCCAGGCTTTTGTCGGCTGGCCGGCACTGGCCTGGCTGGCGCAAGGTGATGTGATGGACTGCGCTGCACACAGGGCTTTCGTCGAGGAAGGTGGTAGTTGGGTCGCTGAGGATCCGGCTGGGCGCATTGTCGGTTTTGCCTGCGCCAGGCTTGCGGACCAAGCGCTGCACCTTCATGAAATATCAGTGTGCCGGGAGGGCCAAGGGCAAGGTGTCGGGCGCCGCTTGCTGCGGCAAGTGGTCGATGCCGCACGCTGCGCCGGTGTGCGCGAGCTGACCTTGACCACCTTTGTCGATGTGCCCTGGAATGCGCCGTTTTATGCCCGTTTTGGGTTTGAGCGGCTGCATGAAAGGCTGCTGAACGATCGACTCCGGGGCATTCTGGCCAGTGAGCACGCTCACGGTCTCGAAGGGCGTTGTGCAATGCGCCTCTGCGTCGGGCATTAACCTATGGGGCTGGCAAGGCCGCTCTGCACTGGGCCAGCGCCTCGTCCCGTTCTTTCACGCGCTCCTCGAGCCGCTGCAACTGGCGAGCCTGCTCGGCGCACACATCGCGCCTGTGCTCCAGGTTTTGCGCTTGCTCCTCCAGTTGGCGACGCATTTCCTCGCTGGCGCCCTGGGCCTGGGCCAGGATCGTGCGCAAGCCCTGGATCTGCGCTTCACGCTGTTCCAGCAACTCGCCCTGCGCCCGGCACTCGCTGGCGGCCTGGCGGTGCTCGCCCAGCAACCGCTCGTTATCGC
This sequence comes from Pseudomonas sp. NBRC 111132, assembly GCF_001320565.1. Lineage (NCBI taxonomy): Bacteria > Pseudomonadati > Pseudomonadota > Gammaproteobacteria > Pseudomonadales > Pseudomonadaceae > Pseudomonas > Pseudomonas sp. NBRC 111132. The sequence continues at coordinate 17,852 of NZ_BCBI01000055.1, read as the reverse complement.
GGTGCAGACGGGTTAGCTCGTCCTGCTTGACGATCATGCCTTGCTGTAGCTGGCGTATTTCCACCTGCATCTGCTGCAACTGCGCTTCATGGCGGCGCTGTTCCTGCTCGCGCTGTTCACGGCTGGCATTGCGGTAGTGCTCCAGAGCATCGCGGGCATGGCGGTGCTTGTCTTCCAGCGACTTGACCTGCTCGTCCTTGTCGGTCAGGCGCACCTGCAATTCACCTAGCGACTGGTTAAGGCTGGCGCTGCGCAGTTGTTCCGCTTGCAACGTGCTTTGCGTGGACAGCCGTTTTTCTGTCTCGGCGGCCAAGGCCGCTGCATCGATCTTGTGTTGCTGATGAGCTGCATTCAGCGCCTGCTGGGCGATTTCCAGCTGCGCCTCAAGCGTTTCCCGCTGTTGGGTGAAGGTGCTCTCGGCCTGCTCGATCTTCAAATCGGCCTCGTCCTGCAGCTGGGTTGCCAGTTGCCCGACCAGGCGGCTCAGCACATCGCTCAGCGCAGCGCCGCCTTCGGAGGCCACCGGCTGCTGGCCGTTCAACTCCTTCAGATAGCGGTGAATGGTGGTTTTAGAGCCGGTATTGCCCAGCTCGATACGTATGGCATCGATGCTGGGGTTCTCGCCCCGGGCAATCAGCGCCTGCCGGGCCTGCTGCACTACCACCTTGTTGATACCGCCGCGCGCCATGCTTGCTCCTACGATTTTGTACTGTGTTATGTAATATGTAATTACGTACCAATTATGGCGACTTAAAAGCGCAGCTGCAATCAATTACTAAGGTTGAATAATCACGGCTTATCGCATGTCAGGCATAAAATTGGCAAAACGATCGCGAATAACCGTATGTTCAAAAGCAAAACGCCCCGCCAGGCACGGGGCCTGCGGGGCGTTGCATAGGGGCGTAGTGGCGTATCAGAACGAGCGGTCGACCCGCGCAGGCGTGCGGCGCATCAGCACCTTGCCATTGCGCACCGACACCAGTGCATGCCCTTGGCTGCGCACCATCTCGTAATCATCCGGCGCCGACAGCAGCAACAGGTTTGCGGGGCGCCCCACTTCGATGCCATAGCGTTCGCCCAGGTTCAGCGTGCGGGCGCTGTTGTCGGTGATCAGGTCCAGGCAGCGCTGCAGGTCTTCATAGCCGAGCATGTGGCAGATGTGCAGCCCTGCTTCGAGAATGCGCAGAATGTTGCCGTTGCCCAGCGGGTACCACGGGTCGACGATGGAGTCCTGGCCAAAACACACGTTCATCCCGGCGCGGTCGATCTCGGCCACGCGGGTGACGCCACGGCGTTTCGGGTAGTTGTCGAAGCGCCCCTGCAGGTGAATGCTCTCGGTCGGGCACGACACGAAGTTGATGCCAGACAACTTGAGCAGGCGGAACAGCTTGTAGCAGTAGGCATTGTCATACGAGCCCATGGCCACGGTATGGCTGGCCGTAACCCGCGCCCCCATGTCGCGTACCCGGGCTTCTTCGGCCAACACTTCGAGGAAACGCGATTGCGGGTCGTCGGTTTCGTCGCAGTGCACGTCCACCAGGCAGCCGGTGCGCTCGGCCAGGTCCATCAGGAACTTCACCGACGATACACCCTGGTCGCGGGTGTTCTCGAAATGCGGAATACCGCCGACCACCTCGGCACCGATGGCCACCGCTTCGGTCATCAGCGCCCGTCCGTTGGCGTACGACTCGATCCCTTCCTGGGGGAAGGCGACGATCTGCAGGTCGACCTGCTCGCGCACTTCGTCACGCACCTCGACCATTGCCTTGAGCGCAGTGAGTTTCGGGTCGGTGACATCGACATGGGTGCGCACATGCTGGATACCGTGGTCGACCAGCATGCCGATGGTCTTTTTCGCGCGCGTCTTGATGTCGTCATGGGTGGTGGTTTCCTTGCGTTCAGCCCAGCATTCGATGCCTTCGAACAAGGTGCCGCTCATGTTCCACCTGGGTTCACCCGCAGTCAGTGTGGCGTCCAGGTGGATGTGCGGCTCCACGAAGGGCGCCACGACCAGGTTTTGCCCGGCGTCCAGGTCATCGACACCCGCGAGCGCCACCACCTCGGCTTGGGGCACGATGGCGGCAATGCGCGCGCCGTTCAGTTCGATATGGAACAGGCCGGGTTTGCCGCGTAGGCGTGCGTTGATAATGTTCATGCTGTTACTCCTTGCCGTGGGCTTCGCTCATGCGCCATACCAGCATGGCGACCGAAGCATTCATGCGAAAAAGCGGGTCGTCGAGAGACTGCCCGCTCAGTTGTTCGATGCGCTGGATGCGCTGATTGATGGTGTTGCGGTGCAACCCCAAGCGCTGTGCGGCCTTCAGCCCATTGCCGTTTTCCATGAGCAAGGCGTCGAGGGTATGCACCAGGGCATTGGCCTGCTTGCGCCCAGGGGCGATCAGCGGCCCGAGGGTGCGGCTGACGAAGTCGTCGATCAGCGAGCGGTCGACAATACCTTGCAGCAGGCGCAGTACGCCCAGTTCGCTGAAGTTGCAAAAGCCGTTGGCTGGGCGCAGGTGCTGCGCCACATCCAGCGCCTGGCGCGCCTCGTTGAGGGCCTGGCGGTAGTGCGCACACTCTTCGGCGAGGCTCGACAAGCCCATGTACAGGCTCAGTTCACCCGTCGCGGCCTGCAGTTGCCGGTACAGCACCGCCAACGTCTCGGCCAGGTCGGGCGTGTCGGCCAGTAGCACCACGAACAGGTCGCCCGGTAACTGCGCCGTTACGCTGCCTGGCCGCTGACGGCACCAGGCTTCGAGTTGGTCCTCCAGGGCCTGACGGGTAGCCTGCCAGGTACGCTCACCGTGAGCCAGCCCGTGGCGCTCGAACAAGCTATCTACGCCCGCCAGGCGCAAAGCCAGCAGGCGCCGTGGGTGGTCCAGCGCCAGTTGCAGGTGCGCTGCTCGCTGCCTTGCAATCGCCAGGCTCGGGTAGTCGCCTGTGAGCAGTTGGCCAAGGATGTCGTTGCGCGAGCGACGCACCTGGCTCATCTGCACCAGTGCCGTGCCGATCAGGTGGGTGACCACCACCATCTTCAGCGCGTAGGGCTGCTCGATCAGCGGCAAGCCCAGTTGCTCTGCATATGCGATAACGGACGCCGGGATGCTCTGGATGAAGCTGCCGCCAGTGAGAATCACCATGCCGGCAATGCCCACGGCCTCGCCGTCCTCTACCAGGCTCAGCAGGTTGGCCTCGCCGCGCGGATGGTTGATGCCAGTGACGAACACCAGTTCACCGCCCATCACCCATTCGGCGATGCCCTCGTTTTCCGCCACGTAAGGCCAGCGCACTCGCCGTTGCAGGTTGCGCGCCCCGGCCCGCACGCTCATTTCGTGCAGGCCGGGTAAATGCAGGATCTCGTCCAGCGCCAGGCTCACGGCTCGACGCCCGCCTGGCCAGGCGCTCGGCGGCGCGCCCCCAGCTCATGGATGACGATATAGCACAGTGCCGAGGCGCCGATACCCACCAGCGGAGCGACCCAAGGCGAGGCGTAGGCCAGTACCGCACCCACGGCATAGGCAAACAGGCCCGTCAGGTTGTAGCGTGGCAGGCTTACCGTGCTCAGTGCCGGGTACTTGCCACGGTGGCGATACCAGAAGTCGGCCATGATGACCCCGCCCACCGGCGGAATGATCGAGCCCAGCAGTACCAGGAACGGGATCAGCATTTCATACATGCCGCCAATCGCCAGCACGATGCCAACCCCGGCTGCCATCAGTGTTGCCGTGCGCCGACGCTCACTGCGTAGCAGGTGGCAGGCGGCGGCCGACACGTTATAGATAGTCGGCCCCTGGATGGTCCACAGGTTCAAGCACAGCATCACCACCGCCGCGAACGACAGGCCCTGCAGCATCATCACCTCGACGATATCGGCCTGCTGGTAAACCATCGCGCACCAGGCACCGGCCACCACCATCAGGCCGTTGCCAAGCAGGAATGCCACCACGCTGGCGATCACCGCTACCCGGCCGCTGCGTGACAGCCGCGTCCAGTTGGTGGCCTGGGTGGCACCACTGGCGAAGGTGCCGAAGACCATGGTCACCGCTGCTGAAAAGGTCATGGTTTCGTGTGGTATCACGGCGGCCAGGCCGGCAAAGCCACCGGCATCGCGGGTGGCGATGTACATGGACACCAACAGCAGCACGAACATCAATGGCACTGACACCCGCGACAGCACGTCCAGCCCCTTGAAGCCGATGATGGCAGTGATACTGAAGCCCAGCCCGAACAGCACCATCAGCGGTACGCTGAAGCCCTCTGCCAACCCCAGCAGCTTGACCAGCACGATGGCTACCGTGGCCGTGCCCCAGGCATACCAGCCCAGTTCAGCGAAACCCAACAGAAAATCCGAAAGCCGGCTGCCCGCCTCACCGAAACAGAAGCGCCCCATCAACACCGTGTTAAGCCCGCTGCGCGAGGCGATGAACGCCAGCGCTGCGGCATACAAGGCCAGCAGGCTGTTGCCGAGGGTTGCCACCCACAACATGTCGACAAAGCCGAAGGCCATGCCCAGCTTGCCGCCAGCGAACATCGTGCCGGTAAAAAAGGTGAAGCTGAACAGGACCATCGCGATCGGTAGCAGGCCCTTGCGGGCGGACTGCGGGGCTTCGCTTAGGGGGAATTCACTGGGTGAGCTCATTGCACGGGGCTCCGGATTGTAGTTGGGAGCAGAAAGAGCAATATGCGGGCCGCTTTTTCCAGGGCCGCAACCCAGGAAAAAGCGGGCGGGAAGCCTAGATATTCATGTGCAACATGAACATTAAAGCGCCTATATGAGGATATTAAAGTGTGCTTGACGACTTATTTTGAGGCATTCATGCACCAAAGCGGGTCTGGGCTGGGAACTAATCACCCAGCCAACCGGGCGTCGCGCATGCATGAGCACGCAAGCGGTGCAATCAAAATGCACCAATCAAATATCAAGCATATTTTTATATTCTGAAAAATAATAATAAAAATAGATCAAAACAGTATTTCTGCCTCACTCACCCCCTTGTTACAGTCCTTCCAGACCCGACCCCTCGCACGGTGGAGGCCCCGATTCATCCACCTGCGAGCAGCCCGAAACGGGGCACCAGTGGCAGTGCGGATGACCGGATTGACGATCATTTCCTCCGTGAGTTAGCGCCATGTCCCAAGTAGCCCCACGCCACAGCATCACCAACCTGCCACACCAGAACCATCGCTTGCAGCTAAGTGCCCCGCCTACCTTCAGCGACCTGTCTGCCGAACGCCTGCACCGCAAGCAACGCCTGGCCGCCTCGTACAGGTTGTTTGCCGAGCTGGGCTTCGAAGTGGGCCTGGCGGGCCATTTCACCGCTCGCGACCCGATCGAGACAGACCACTACTGGATCAACCCGCTGGGCGTGCCGTTTACGCAAATCCGTACCTCAGACTTGCTACGCGTGGATGGCCAAGGCCAGGTCGTAGAAGGCAACGGCCTGCTCAACACCAGCGCGCTCGAGCTGCATTACCAATTACAGCAGGCACGCCCCGAAGTGATCGGTATCGCCCACCTGCACAGCTTTCATGGCCGGGTCTGGTCATCGCTGGGCCAGCTGTTCCAGCCGATCACGGCCGAAGCCTCGGCCTTCCGTGGCGAGCAGGTGTTGTTCGACCGCAACGCCCTGCGTGATGCCGGCGGTGGCCTGCTGCAAGACCGCGACCTGGTTGCCCGGGCCTTCGTCGAAACCTTCGCCGGGCATAACCTGCTGGTCTGGCAGAACCATGGGCTGTGGGTCACCGGCCAGTCGGTCGAAAGCGCAGCCTGGCGTTTCATCCTCGCCGACGACACCGCTCGCGCGCACTTGCTCGCTTATGCTGCCGGGCAGCCGCGCGTACCGGAACAGCTCGAAGGGGCCAGCAACCCGGCCCAACGCGAACTGTTCGCCTGGTTGAACTTTGTGCCGCTGTGGGACCGTATCGTCCAGCAGCAGCCCGACCTCCTGGACTGAGGTGCAGTGCATGGCTTACTCCATCAGCCGCCGCACCTTGCTGCAACGCAGCGCCGCTGCAGCCCTGGCCGTGGGGCTCGGCCCACAGCTGGCCAACGCCAGCGAGGCCCTGCGGGTGTGGCGCTACAAAGGCCAGGCGGCGAGCTTCCTCGCCGATGCCGGGCAAGCCGCTACACCTTATCCACTGCAGTGGGTGGATGTGCCTGGTGGGGCCATGGTACTGGAGGCCTTCGCCGGCAACAGCCTGGACTACGCCTTCATGAGCCCGGTATTGCCACTGTTTGCAAGCGCTGCCGGTAACCCGCTGGTATTGATTGCCAGCTATCAAGGCGAGCAGAACCGTAGCAGCGTGATCGTCAAGCGTGGCAGGGGGATCGATACCCTGGCCGACCTCAAGGGCAAACGGGTGAGTTTTGTACGTGCCACCGACACCCATTACCTGCTGCTGAACCTTTTGCGCGATCAGCAACTGACCCTCGCTGACATCCAGGCCCGGCCAATGCCAGCCCGCGATGCCCTGGTGGCATTCCAGAACGGCCATCTCGACGCCCTCGTCGCCGGCGGCATCGGCGCACTGCAGGCCCAGGTCAGCATGAACGGCGTGGTGCTGGCCGAGGCCAACCGCTACCCGTGCAGCAACTACCTGATCGCTACCAGCGCCCAGGTGCTGCAGCAGCCGGGCAAGCAAGCGGCCATTCGCGATTTTCTGCAACGCGAAAAAGCCACGTGGGCCTGGGTCGAGCAGCACCCTCAGGCCTGGGCGGAACGTAACGAGCGCCTGACCGGTATCCCCCGCGCACTCTACTTGCAGCAATACGAGCAACGCCGCTTGCCTAGCCGCCTGCTGCCGGTCAGCGAAGACGCTATCGCGGCCCAGCAGCGTATCGCCGACCTGTTCCATGACAGCGGCCTGCTGCGCCAGCCACTGCAGGTACGTCGCTTTTGGGACGATCGCTTCAACCTTCTGCTCAGCGGCTAGGCCCCGCTGCGGCAAACGCACCGGCGCGCGCCGGACGACTCCAAGGCACATCGACCCTGGGAGCAACGCACCTCCCGCGGACCAGGCTGCGCCTGCACTGCGTGCAACACCCATGAGAGCCCGTTCGATCGCACATCCAGGGCCTGATCTGCCAATCGAACCCAAGGAACAGTCATGAAGTCTGTGTTTACCCCTTTAACGCTGGCCCCCGCCTTGCTCGCCGGCTACCTGCTCACCCCGCTGGCCATGGCGGCCGAGGCTGACGCTGCACTCGACACGGTGATCGTCACCGGCTCGCGGGGCAGCGATGTGCGTACCGTCACCAGCAGCCCGGCACCGATCGACGTGATCGACAGCAAGCAGTTGGAACAGACTGGCGAATCCAGCCTGCGCGGTGCGCTGCAGAAAACCTTGCCATCGTTCTCCCAACGCCCTTCCGGTACGTCCAATGACAGCGTCGCCCGCCCCTACAGCCTGCGCGGTCTGAACGGTTCCAACGTGCTGGTGCTGGTCAACGGCAAGCGCCGCCACAACAGTGCCGTGATCAACCTCGACTCCACCGCCGCCTACGGCACCAACCCCGTCGACCTCGACATGATCCCCATCAGCGCCATCGACCACGTCGAGATATTGCGTGATGGTGCCTCGGCGCAGTATGGCTCCGATGCCATCGCCGGGGTGATCAACATCATCCTCAAGCAGCGCGACAACGGTGGTTCGGTCAGCACCCAGTACGGCCAGTACTACAAGGGCGATGGCGATAACCTGCGGCAAACCCTCAACCAGGGCCTGGCCCTGGGCGACAACGGCGGCTTCTTCAACTACGCCCTGGACGCCAAGTCGGTACAGACTGCCACCCGCTCGCGCGAGGCCACCGGCAACCTGTACTTCGCCGGCGACCCACGCAACGACAGCGCCGACCGCCATGTGCAGAAGAATGGCCTGCCAAAGATCAAGGCCATCAACCTGTCCTACAACGCCGAGCTGCCCGTCAATGACGCCCTGACTCTTTACTCGTTCTCCACGTTCAGCAAACGCGATGCCCGTGGCGGGCAAAACTACCGCCGCCCGAACTCGACCAACATCATCCCCGAGATCTACCCGGACGGTACTGCGCCCTTCTATACCCTGGAAGAAACCGACTACCAGGCTGCCGCCGGCGGCCGTGGCGAGCTGGGCGAATGGCACTGGGACCTGAGCTCTACCTTTGGCCGTGACAAGGGCCAGGCCGGTGCCGACGAAACCCTTAACGCCTCGCTCGGCCCGACCAGCCCGACGCGCTTCGACACTTACACCAACTACTTCGACCAGTGGACCAACAACCTCGACCTGACTCGCGCCTTCGAGGTTGGCCTGGCCAAGCCGCTGCAGGTGTCGTGGGGCCTGGAGCATCGTCATGAGCGCTACAAGACCGAGTCCGATGACCCGCTTTCGTACATCAATGGCGGTTACATCTACCCCAGTGGCCCACTGGCTGGCCAGCCGGGTGCAGTCGGCGCCCAGGGCGCAATCACCCTGACCCCCGAAGACGAAGGCCAGCTCAGCCGCAACAGCTACGCCAGCTACCTCGACCTGGGCCTGAACCCCACCGACAAACTGTGGCTGGGGGTGGCCGCGCGTTTCGAGAAGTACGACGACAGCAGCGGCAACACACGCAGCGGCAAGCTTTCCGCACGCTACGACTTCACCTCCACCTTCGCCGTGCGCGGCACCCTCAGCAACGGCTTTCGCGCACCATCGCTGTCGCAGTCGGTCTACGCCCAGACGTCCAACCAGTACACCCTCGTCAATGGCGTGGCGCAGTTCGTCGAGGCCAAGACCGTGCGTGTCGATTCGCCACTGGCCCAGGCACTGGGGGCTGAAGACCTTAGCCCGGAGAAATCGCGCAACATCAGCATCGGCTTTACCTGGCAGCCTCTGCCCCAGGCCAGCCTGACCCTGGATGCCTACCAGATCGAAATCCGCGATCGCATTGCCCTCACCGGCTTCCTCTATGGCAACGGCGTCGACCAGGTACTGCTCGACAACGGCTACAGGCCCGGATACCGGGTCAAGTACTTCACCAACGCCGCCGACACCACCACCCGCGGGGTCGACCTGGTGGCCGACTACCGCGTCGACTACGGCCGCTATGGCCGGGCCAAGTACGGCGTGGGTTTCAACTACAACAAGACCGAGATCGACGACATCAAGGAGACGCCGGCATCGTTGCGGGCTGCGGGCAATAACCTGGAACTGTTCGACCGCGTGGCACAGGGCTACCTGACCGTTGCCAACCCCAAGACCAAATTGATCCTCAGCGCCAACTGGCAGATCGAACGTTTCACCATCAATGCTGCACTGACCCGCTACGACAAGGTCATCGCCCGTGACGCCAACCCTGACTATGACGTGACCTACGGCGCGAAATGGCTCACTGACCTGGAAGTGGCCTATGCCCTGACCGACAACTTCGACATCGCCGTAGGTGCCAACAACCTGTTCGATGTACGCGCCGACAACAACGGCTACCCCGCGGGCGACATCAACGGCTTCCCGAAATTTGGCTCGATCTCGCCGTTCGACCCTTACGGCGGCTTCTGGTACACGCGCATCGCCTACAACTTCTGACCCCACCGACCGTGCGCCCGCCGCGCTTGGCGGGCGCCAGGAGAACCTTTATGAGCCAAGGCCAGTTTGTTCTCGGCGCCTTTATCCCCGGTACCCTCAGCGGCAGCGCCTGGCGTCTGCCCGAAGCACCGCTGGACACGTTCAGGCAGCTCGAGCATTACCAGTACATCGCCCGCAAGCTGGAGGCCGGGCGCTTCCACTCGCTGTTCTTCAACGACACCCTCGATGTCAAACTCGACCTGGCCTTGCAGCGCGGCCCCAACAGCGTGCGCTGGGACCCGCTGATCCTTGCCCCGGCGCTGGCGGCCAGCACCCGGCATATCGGCCTGATCGCCACCGCCAGCAGCACCTACAACGAGCCCTACAACATCGCCCGCAAGTTTGCCGCGCTCGACCACCTCAGCGGTGGCCGCGCTGGCTGGAACCTGGTGACCTCGCTGGGTGGCGGCGAAAACTTCAACCGCCAGGAGCATGTCGAGCACGATGACCGCTACGCCCGCGCCGAAGAGTTCTACGATGTGGTCAGCGGCCTGTGGGACAGCTGGGCCGACGATGCCTTCGTTCAGGACAAGGCCAGCGGTACCTGGCTGGACATCGACAAGCTGCACGTGCTCAACCACCAGGGCGAGCACTTTCAGGTGCGCGGGCCCTTGAACGTCGCGCGCTCGCCGCAAGGCCATCCCGTGGTGGCCCAGGCGGGCGCCTCCGCAGCCGGCAAACGGCTGGCGGCGCGGGTGGGCGAACTGATCTTCACCGCCCAGCACACCCTGGAACAGGGCAAGGCGTTTTATCGCGAAACCAAGCAGGCCGCTGCCGGCTTCGGCCGTGAGGGCCACGAACTCAAGGTACTCCCCGGCGTCGCGCCGGTGGTGGGCAAGACCCTCGCCCACGCCCAGGCCAAGTACGACCGCCAGCAGCAGTTGCTGGAGCCCAAGGCTTTTCTCAGCTCCATTTCGCGTTTCGCCAGCCTTGGCTACGACCTGTCGGAACTGCCATTCGATGAGGTGGTGCCCCTGCCGCCGGAGCACTTCACCACCAACACCCACCAAAGCCGGCAAAAGCTGGTTTACGACCTGATCCGCCGCGAGCGGCCGACGGTGCGGCAGCTGTTCAACCAACTCACCTCCGGTGGCCACCGCATCCTGATCGGCACCCCGCAGAGCATTGCCGACGATCTGCAGGCGTGGTTCGAGGCCGGCGCCGCCGACGGTTTCAACATCATGTTCAGCGGCCTGCACTCGGCCATCGACGACTTTGTCGACGGCGTGGTGCCTGAGCTGCAACGGCGCGGGCTGTTCCAGCGCGAATACGCCGGCAGCACGCTGCGGGAAAACCTCGGCCTGCCTTACCGCGCCAACCGCTTTTTCTAAGGAGTGTTCATGTTCCGACCTTTGGCTTCATTGAGCCTGGCCATTGCCCTGGCCCTGGCCGGTTGCGACGACAAACCGGCGCAACCGGCCAGCAGCGCTGAGGCAGCCACCCCGCAGCAAGGCGGCGTGCTACGGGTAGCCTTTGACGGCGACCCCAACTGCATCGACCCGCAGCAGGCGGGCAACAACACTGCCCTCAACGTCGGCCGGCAACTGGTCGACTCGCTTACCGATCAAGACCCGCAAAGTGCTGCAATCGTGCCGTGGCTGGCCGAGCGCTGGGAGGTCAGTGACGACTCGCGCCAGTTCACTTTCCACCTGCGCGAAGGCGCCACCTTCGCAGACGGCAGCCCGCTGGATGCGGCGGCGGTGAAGGCCAATTTCGAGGCTATCGTCGCCTTGGGTGCCCAGGCGCAGCTGGCCAGTACCTACCTGGCCGGCCTGGATACCATTGAAGTGCTCGGGCCGCTTAGCGTGCGCATTGGTTTCCACCAACCCAACGCACAATTCCTCCAGGCCAGCTCTACCATGAGCCTGGGGTTGCTAGCCCCGGCCACCCTCAAGCGCTCCGCCGAGGAACGCTGCCAAGGTGCGCTGGTAGGCAGCGGGCCGTTCAATGTCAAGCGCTTCGAACATAACCGCCTGGTGCGTATCGAGGCCCGCCACGACTATGCCTGGCCATCGTCGTTGGCCGGGCACCAGGGCCGCGCCTGGCTCGACGCCATCGAGTTCCACATCCTGCCGGAATCCGGCGTGCGCCTGGGCAGCCTGTTGTCCGCGCAGATCGACGTCAACACAAGCGTGCCGGTGCAGGACGAGGCCGTGCTGCAAGCTCAGGGCGTGCCGTCGATCGCCCGTTCCAACCCTGGCATTGTCTTCAACCTGACACCCAACGAGTCGCACCCGCCGCTGGACGACGCCAATGTGCGCCGGGCACTGAACAAGGCCATCGACCGCAGCCAGTTGCAGTCGGTGATCTCGCGCTACCAGAAACCGGCCAGCTCGGTACTGGCCAGCAGCACGCCGTATTACCAGGACCTCAGTGCCAGCCTCGCCTTCGATCCCGAAGGTGCCGCCAAGCTGTTGGATGCTGCGGGCTGGGCCAAAGGTGCCGATGGCTGGCGCCAGCGCGATGGCCAGCGCCTGAGCTTCGCCCTCGACTACTGGCAGGCCACCACCCCGGTGCTGGAACTGGTGCAGCAGCAACTGCGCCAGGCTGGCGTGGAGCTGCGCCTGAACAAGTCCACCATTGGCCAGGTGAGCCTGCTGCAGACTTCGCAAAACTACCAGCTGTGGTTCTTCAACCTGACCCGCGCCGACCCGGACGTATTGCGCACCGTGTTCCTCGCCGCAGGTCGCAACGTCAACGTGCGTGGCGCGCTGCCACTTGACCAGGCCCTGCTCGATTCGGCAGCCAGCCTGGATGCGCACAAACGTGGCGAGCTGATCGCTCAAGCCAGCCAGGCGTTACTGGAGCAAGGCCATGTCATTCCGCTGGTGGAGGCTGCAACGGTCACAGCGTTTCGCCATGCCGTGCGCGGCCTGCACTACGAAGCCTCGACCCGTCTGCAGTTTTATGACACCTGGCTGGCACAACCAGAGGCCACCAAACCATGACCACGCTGACTTATCGCCACGCCGTACCGTGGCGGCTGGCCCAGGCACTGCTGGTGCTGTGGGCTGCATTTTCCCTGTCGTTCGTCATCCTCTACGCGTTGCCCGGTGACCCGGTGGCGATCTTGCTGGCACAGAGCGGCGAGCCAGGCGCGGTAGACCCGGCAAAGGTGGCCGAACTGCGCGCTCGCTACCACCTCGATGGCAGCTTGTGGCAACAGTACGGCGGTGCACTCTGGCGCCTGTTGCAGCTGGACTTGGGCCATTCGCTGCAAAGCGGCAAGCCAGTGGCTCAGGCCCTGGCAGACGCGTTGCCCGCCACCTTGTCCCTGGCGTTCGCCGCACTGGCCCTGGCCGTGCCACTGGGCATCGGCTTGGCCCTGGCGGCGCATCAGGTACGCCAGCGCACGTTGCAGAGCGCTTTGCATAACGCCCCGGCCGTGGTGGTGTCGTTGCCGACCTTCTGGGTTGGCCTGGTGCTGTTGCAGCTGTTTTCCTTCCAGCTGCACTGGCTGCCGGCCATGGGCAATCAAGGCCCGGCCAGCCTGGTGCTGCCGGCGCTAACCCTGGCCCTGCCTTGTGCGGCGATGATCGCTCAGGTACTGGGACGTTCACTGGCCAGTGTCAGCCGCCAGCCATTTGTCCAGGCATTGCGCAGCAAAGGGCTAGGGCCTTGGCGCTTGTTGTGCGGGCACGTGCTGCACAATGCAGCAATACCGCTGCTGAGCCTGGCCGGCACCTTGCTGGGCAACCTGCTGGCCGGGGCGGTGGTGACCGAAACCGTGTTCTCGCGTGAGGGTATCGGCCGCCTGGCCCAGGCCGCAGTGGCCAGCCAGGACATCGCCGTGGTTCAGGGTGTGGTGTTGCTGGCTGCGGCCTTGTACGTGCTGACCAACTTGCTGACCGACCTGTTCTACCCCCTGCTCGACCCACGTATTGGCCAAGGAGGCCGGGCATGAGCGTAAAAACCGCCTATGGCCTTGTACAAGGGAAACGCTGGCCTCGCCTGCCGCTGGCATTGAGTGTCGTCCTGTTCCTGCTGGTACTGGGCTGGGCCTTTTGGCCAGAGCTGTTCAGCCGCGCCGACCCGTTGCTGGCCGATCCCAGTCAGGCCTTGCAAGCCCCTTCCGCCCGGCACTGGTTCGGCACCGACCACCTTGGCCGCGACCTGTACGCGCGCTGTGTCCATGGCGCGGCGCTGTCACTGCAGGCGACCAGCATCGCCGTGCTGATCGCTTTGCTGGTCGGCAGTCTGCTGGGTGGCATCGCCGGCTGGTTCGGTGGCCTGGCCGATCGTGCGCTGGCAGTGCTGGTGGAGGTGCTGATGGCCATTCCCGCATTGTTGCTGGCGATGGCGATTGTCACGGCGCTGGGCTTCGGCACGCTGGAAATCGCCGTAGCCGTAGGGCTGTCATCCGTGGCCATCTTCGCCCGGCTGGCCCGCGGCGAAGTGCTGCGCTGGCGCAGCCGCAGCTTTGTCGAGGCGGCGCAGGTGGCCGGTGTGGGCAGCTGGTGCAACCTCTGGCGGCATGTGTTGCCGCACGCCGCCGGGCCGCTACTGGCCTTGGCCGCACTGGAGTTCGCCAGTGCCGTGCTGGCTGTGTCGGCGTTGAGCTTTCTCGGCTTTGGCGCACCGCCACCGCAACCGGAGTGGGGCCTGCTGATCGCCGAAGGCCGCAACTACATGGTCGTGGCCTGGTGGTACACCACATTGCCGGGCTTGGTGGTGGCCGCCGTGGTGCTGGCCACTCATCAACTCGCCCATGGGCTGCAACAGTTACAGGGAGATGTGCGATGAACACCCCATTGGTGCGTATCCAGCAGTTAAGCGTCGATTATCCAGGCAACCCGCAAGCCGCCGTACAGGCGCTGGACCTGGAAATTGCCGCAGGTGAAATTGTCTGCCTGGTGGGCGAGTCCGGTTCGGGCAAATCCACCACCGCTGCGGCCCTCGCCGGGCTGCTGCCAGCCGCGGCGCGGCAGCGAGGCCAACTGTGGCTGCAAGGCCAGGCGCTGGAACAATTTGCTGAACGTGACTGGTGCCAACGCCGTGGCCGCCTGGTCGGCTTCGTGCCACAAGACCCCGGCACCTCGCTGGACCCGGTCAAGACCATCGGTGCACAGCTGGTCGAAGCCATGACCGTGCATGGCGTGCCGCGCCGTGAAGCCGGTGCGCGCGGGCTGGCACTGCTGCAGCAGGTGGGCCTCAGGGATGCCGAGCAAATGTCCCGCCGCTACCCCCATGAGCTGTCGGGTGGCATGTGCCAGCGGGTGTTGATCGCAATCGCCCTGGCCAACGACCCACTGCTGTTGATCGCCGACGAACCCACCAGCGCCCTGGATGTCAGCGTGCAGCGGCAAATTCTAGACCGCCTGCAGCAACTGGTGCGCGCACGCGGCAGCAGCTTGTTGCTCATCACCCATGACCTGGCGGTGGCGCTGGACCGTGCCGATCGCATTCTGGTGATGCGCAACGGCCAACTGCTGGAGAGCGGCACGCCCGCGCAGTTATGGCATGCACCCAAGCATCCCTACACGCGGCAGCTGCTGGCGGCCTCACCGTTGGCACGCCTGCAGCAACGGCGTACTGGCCCAGCCAGCGCAGTTGGCGAACCCCTGTTGCAGGTCAGTGGCCTGATGCGGCGTTTCAACCGGCATGCCGCGCCGGTGGTCGACGGTGTCAGCTTCACCCTGCCCCGTGGCAGTACCACCAGCCTGGTGGGCGAGTCAGGTTCGGGTAAGTCCACCACTGCCCGCATCATCCTGGCCTTGGAGCAAGCCAGTGCAGGCAGCGTGTTGTTCGACGGCCAGCCAATACTGGGCGCCAGCCGGCGCCAATTGCATGCCTACCGGCGGCGAGTGCAACTGGTCTACCAGAACCCCTGGGCTGCGTTGGACCCTAGGCACAACCTGCTGCAGATCGTCAGTGAGCCGATGCGCGCCTTTGCCATTGGCGCGCGACGAGACGATCGGCAGCGGGTGCTGGGTTTGCTGGAGCGGGTCGGGTTACCCGCCGAGTTGCTGCTGCGTCGGCCTGGAGCGTTGTCTGGTGGGCAGCGCCAGCGTGTGGCTATCGCTCGTGCCTTGGCGGCTGAACCGGAGCTGCTGGTGCTCGATGAGCCGCTGTCGGCCCTGGATGCGCCCGTGCAGGCACAGGTGTTGGCGTTGTTGCAGCGTTTGCAGGCTGAGCTGGGGCTGACCTACCTGTTCATTTCACACGACCTGGCGACGGTGCGCGGCATCAGCGATCAGGTGCTGGTGATGCGCCAGGGGCGGCTGGTGGACCAAGGGCCGACCGAGCAGGTGTTCGAGCGGCCCGCGAGTGACTACACGCGGAGCTTGCTGGAGGATATGCCAGGATTGGGCCGGGTATTGCAGGGGGAGCGGCCCTTGGTGCGTGAGGTGGGGTGAGCCTGCAGCGATTGGGTTGGATCACCGATGCTGGGGCTGCTTCGCAGCCCATCGCGATGCAAGGCCGCTCCTACAAGGGCCTTGTGCCGCGATGGGGGCGCAAAGCGGCCGTAACGGCCTACGCAGCCCCGTCCAACCCCATCTGCCAGAAATCCGCTTCCAGGCTGGACGCCTGGCCGAAAATCCCCACCAGCTCAGCAAACCGCTGCTCTGTCATGCTTCGCGCAGCCAGTTCATCCAGATGCTTGCGCGCGGCCGCCGCCACGCCTTGGTAGCCCTCCCCGGCATATTCGCCAATCCACTCGCGGTACGGGTGGTTGCTCAAATCGCCGATGCGTTCGGCCAAGGTTCGGCCGATCTCGGCATAGCCGATCACGCAAGGTGCCAGTGCCACATGCAGCTCCAGCAGGTCGCCGGCGGCGCCGCAGTCCAGCACGTAACGGGTATACGCCACCGTCGCCTGGTGCTCTGGTGCGGCCTCGATATCAGCCTGAGTCAACCCCCAGCGCGCGCACAGGCGCACATGCAACTCGGTTTCGTCCAGGATCGCCGCCAGCCCGGCCTGCGCGGCACGGATGTCGGCCGGGCGGCGGCTTTTGTAGGCGGCCAGCGCCCAGGCGCGGGCGAACTGGATCAGAAACAGGTAATCCTGCACCAGGTAGGTTCGGAACGCTTGCTCGCTCAGCGTGCCCTCGCCCATCTGCCGCACGAAGTCATGGTCCACGTAGCGGTTCCACTGCGGCGCGGCAGCGGTCTTGAGGCGCTCGAAGATATCCATGCTCACTGGCCCTCCGGGTAGACGGCATCGAAGAAGGCCAGCTCCAACGCTACCGTGCGCTGGTAGAAGTCACTTGCCAGCGCGGCCTGTTGCGGGCCGACGCGGTCCAGCTCGGCCTGCAGGAAGGCGACGAAGTCCTGGAATGCCGGGTTGTCGTGCAGGGTGATCCACTCGGCATGGACGAAGTTTTCCGGCATCGGTTTCGGTGCCTTCAGTGCCCAATCCAGGTACAGGCCTTCGGCAACGTTGAGCACCGCCAGGGCCGCTGCGTAGGACCGGGTGGCTGCCGCTTCGCGCATGATCGCCTTGAAACCTGCGGTAGGCGCGGTATCGGCTGGTTCATCGCGTTGCGCCGGGCTGACATCCAGGGCCTCGAAGGCGCGCAGGAAGTACGTGTTCTCGTCGCTTGAGATCATCCCGGCGAAGCGGCCGAAACGCAGGCGGGCCTCGAACGTGTCGGCGGTGGCGATGGCCGCGCCCAGCAGGGTCAGGAAGCTGTCAAGAAAGCGGTGGTCCTGTACCAGGTAGTTGACCATGATCGGGTCCGGCAGGCTGCCGTCGCACAATTGGGTCACGAAACGGTGGCCAACGGCTGCCGACCAGGTCGGCTCGTTCTGGCGGTGCAGGGACTGGCTGAAACGTTCGGTCATGTTGCTGTCCTTGATGAGGGTGACAGCGAGACCTTGGCAGTTGACATGGACTGGGCCTCGCAGTGAGGCCGGCAAAAAGGCAGGTTACAAGCCCCATCCCTTCGCCGGCATGATCCGGATCAGGTTCGAAGGGTCACCGCGCTGCAGTGTTCAGCGGTTTCTCAGCCCATTGCCGGGCTCCCCTTGGTGGCGAACAGGTATACCCCAGTGCGTCGGGGCTGTCACGCCCCGATCCACCCAGTGAGTGGGCATTGGGTCACCCGCTTTTGGGGACTTAGGCCCATTCTTGACGCGCCATTATTTAGCGCACCCTAGGCGCCGCAAGGTTTTGTATGACAAAGCATTACTGAAATACCTGTTGGCACAGCCGTTGCTCAGGCCCAAAGACCAGGCAAAACGCCATTGATGGCCCTCAGCCATACAGCCGTGAGCGAGGCATAAGGCAATGAAAACACCTGCCGTGATTCACCCGAACCGGTATGTATT
>NZ_BCBI01000054.1:0-44646 GCF_001320565.1 Pseudomonas sp. NBRC 111132 | reverse complement strand
TCAATCACCAACCGCTCCAGCGCAATCTGGTGATCCCCGCTGGACAGCCCGTGCACACCGACGATCGCCCCGGCGCGCTTGGCCACCTGCTGGCACACGCTGCGCAGCTGGTCCGAGTCGCCATGGTGGATCACGGCGTCGAACGCCACGTCATCCTTGTTCCAGTCCGCCACCAGCTTGACCTTGGCCTGCAGCTCACGCGGCAGGCGGGCACGCAGGGCCTTGCCCGGTTCGCTGTCAGCCCACACCGCCGAGCTGCCAACGGCCAGTACCGCAGCCAGTTGCGCCAGCAGGTCGGCTTCGTTGTCCGCCAGGCACAGCACGTGCTCGCGCGGCAGGATGGTGTAGCTGTTGCGCTCGCCGGTCGGGCCTGGCAGCAGGCGGGCGATACCGCTTTGCGACTGGCTGGCGAACTGGTCGCACAGCGCAGCCAGGTCAGCCAGCTGGTTGCTCTCGGCCCAGGCCTTCAGACCATGCAGCGGCTTGATCAGCTGTTCGTGCAGGGTGCGGTCTGGCTTGCCTTCGCCGTCCTGCTGCTGGAAGTGGCGGCCAATCGCGTCGGCCGGGCGGGTCGACAGCAGGCGGTACAGGTACAGCGGGCCGCCTGCTTTCGGGCCGGTGCCGGACAGGCCTTCACCGCCGAACGGCTGCACGCCCACCACCGCACCGACAATATTGCGGTTTACGTACATGTTGCCGGCATTGGCGGTTTCCACCACCTTGGCGATGGTCTCGTCGATGCGGGTGTGCACGCCGAGGGTCAGGCCATAGCCAGAGTTGTTGATCTGCTCGATCAGCTGGTCCAGGTTGCGGCGGTTGTAGCGCACCACGTGCAGTACCGGGCCGAAGATTTCACGCTTGAGCTCGTCGAAGCTGTCCAGCTCGAT
The DNA here is from genome assembly GCF_001320565.1 of Pseudomonas sp. NBRC 111132. Classification (NCBI taxonomy): domain Bacteria; kingdom Pseudomonadati; phylum Pseudomonadota; class Gammaproteobacteria; order Pseudomonadales; family Pseudomonadaceae; genus Pseudomonas; species Pseudomonas sp. NBRC 111132. The sequence goes on along the minus strand of NZ_BCBI01000054.1, from coordinate 43,759 downwards.
CAGGGTTGGCATGACGAAGGTGCCGCGCTTGATCTCGGCAGCATCGGCAATGGCAACCTGATAGACCGAGCGGCCTTTTTCACGCATGCCCTGGATGTGCTTCTCGATGCCGGCCTTGGCTTCGGCGTCGATCACCGGGCCAATGTCCACGGCCAGGCGGTCCGGGCAGCCCAGGCGGCTTTCGGCCATGGCGCCCTTGAGCATTTCGATCACGCGGTCGGCGGAGTCTTCCTGCAGGCACAGTACGCGCAGGGCCGAGCAACGCTGGCCAGCGCTGTCGAAGGCCGAGGAAACCACGTCGATCACCACCTGCTCGGTCAGTGCCGAGGAGTCGACGATCATCGCGTTCTGGCCACCGGTTTCGGCGATCAGCGGGATCGGGCGGCCCTGGTTGTCCAGGCGACCGGCGACGTTGCGCTGCAGCAGGCGGGCGACTTCGGTGGAGCCGGTGAACATCACGCCTTTGACGCGCTCGTCACCGACCAGGCCAGCACCGACGGTTTCACCGCGGCCTGGCAGCAACTGCAGCACGCCCTCGGGGATGCCGGCTTCCAGCAGCAGGCGCACGGCCTGGGCGGCGATCAGCGGGGTTTGCTCGGCGGGCTTGGCCAGTACCGGGTTGCCGGCAGCCAGGGCTGCGGCCACCTGGCCGGTGAAGATCGCCAGCGGGAAGTTCCATGGGCTGATGCACACCACCGGGCCCAGCGGGCGGTGGGCGTCGTTGCTGAAGTCGTTGCGTGCCTGCACCGCGTAGTAGCGCAGGAAGTCCACGGCTTCACGCACCTCTGCGATGGCGTTGGCGAAGGTTTTGCCGGCTTCGCGGATGAGCAGGCCCATCAGCGGTTGGATCTCGGCCTCCATCAGGTCGGCGGTGCGCTCCAGAATGGCGGCACGTTCGGCGGGTGGGGTGGCCTGCCAGATCGGTGCGGCGTTCAGTGCACACTGGATGGCGTTGTCGACATCGGCGACGGTGGCCTCCTGCACATGGCCCACCACATCGCGAAGGTCGGCCGGGTTCAGCACCGGCACGGCAGCGCTATCGCTGGCGGCGCAGGCCAGCAGCGGGGCGGCTTTCCAGTCGTTGTGAGCGGTGGCCAGCATGGCGCAGGACAGCGACGCCAGGCGGTGTTCGTTGGCCATGTCGATGCCGGCCGAGTTGGCCCGCTCGTTGCCATACAAGTCGCGCGGCAGCGGGATGCGTGGGTGCGGCAGGCCGATGCTGCCTTCCTGGGTGCCCATGCGCTCGATGCTGGCGACCGGGTCGGCGACCAGTTCCTGGATGGAGATGGAGTGGTCGGCGATGCGGTTGACGAACGAGGTGTTGGCGCCGTTTTCCAGCAGGCGGCGTACCAGGTAGGCCAGCAGTGTTTCGTGGGTGCCGACCGGCGCATAGACGCGGCACGGGCGGTTCAGCTTGCCATCGGCAATCTTGCCGACCACTTGCTCATACAGCGGCTCACCCATGCCGTGCAGGCACTGGAACTCGTACTGCCCCGGGTAATAGTTCTGCCCGGCGATGTGGTAGATGGCCGACAGGGTGTGGGCGTTGTGGGTGGCGAACTGCGGGTAGATGGCTTCTGGTACGGCCAGCAGCTTGCGGGCGCAGGCAACGTAGGACACGTCGGTGTACACCTTGCGGGTGTACACCGGGTAGCCTTCCAGGCCTTCGACCTGGGCACGCTTGATCTCGCTGTCCCAGTAGGCGCCTTTAACCAGGCGGATCATCAGGCGGTGGCGGCTGCGCTTGGCCAGGTCGATGACGTAGTCGATCACGTACGGGCAGCGCTTCTGGTAGGCCTGGATGACGAAACCGATGCCGTTCCAGCCCGCCAGCGAAGGTTCGAAGCACAGGCGCTCGAGCAGGTCGAGCGACAGCTCCAGGCGGTCGGCCTCTTCAGCGTCGATGTTCAGGCCGATGTCGTACTGCTTGGCCAGCAGGGTCAGCGACAGCAGGCGCGGGTACAGCTCTTCCATCACGCGCTCGTACTGGGCACGGCTGTAGCGTGGGTGCAGTGCCGACAGCTTGATCGAGATACCTGGGCCTTCATAGATGCCGCGGCCATGGGAGGCCTTGCCAATCGAGTGGATGGCCTGCTCGTAGGACGCCAGGTACTTCTGCGCGTCGTGTTCGGTCAGCGCGGCTTCGCCGAGCATGTCGTAGGAATAGCGGAAACCCTTGGCCTCGAAGCGGCTGGCGTTGGCCAGGGCTTCGGCGATGGTTTCACCGGTGACGAACTGCTCGCCCATCAGGCGCATGGCCATGTCGACGCCCTTGCGGATCATCGGCTCGCCGCTCTTGCCGATGATGCGGGTGAGCGAGGAGGTGAGGCCGGATTCGTTATGGGTGCTGACCAGCTTGCCGGTCAGCAGCAGGCCCCAGGTAGCGGCGTTGACGAACAGCGACGGGCTGTTGCCCAGGTGCGGCTGCCAGTTGCCGGTGCTGATCTTGTCGCGGATCAGCGCGTCGCGGGTGCCCTTGTCAGGGATGCGCAGCAGCGCTTCGGCCAGGCACATCAGTGCCACGCCTTCCTGGGACGACAGCGAGAACTCCTGCAACAGGCCCTGGACGATGCCGGCACGGCCGCCAGCGCTCTTCTGGTTGCGCAGTTTTTCGGCGATGCCGGCTGCCAGCTTGTTGGTGGCTTCGGCCAATGGCGCGCTCAGGCGTGCCTGCTCCAGCAGCATCGGCACCACTTCCTGCTCGGGGCGGCGGTAGGCGGCAGTGATCGCCGAGCGCAGTACCGACTGCGGCAGGATGCTCTCGGCGAATTCGAGGAAGCACTGGTGGCTGTGGTCGGCCTGGACTTCACCGGCATCATCGGCCAGGTTGCTGACATGACCGTTGAGTTCGGTCAGGGTGGCACCACCCTCGAGCTTCTCCAGATAGTTGAAGATCGCTTGCTTGATCAACCAGTGCGGCGTGCGGTCAATGGACTGCGCAGCTGCTTTGAGTCGCTCACGGGTCGGGTCGTCGAGTTTGACCCCAAGGGTGGTCGTCGCCATTTCTTATCCTCGTTATTGCCACGGCTGTGGCCTAAGCTGGCGCCAAGAGTAGCTGTAGGACAATTCGGGTGCAACCAGGTGCAACCCGAATTTTTTCTGAAGAAGGTGCAACTCGTCCGGCAGGCATTTCCACACCTTGAAAAGGGGTGCTTTCGGTGCGTTTTATTCTGAAAAACCGCCTTTTTGCTCCCAAAAGGAGCAAAAAGGCTGCTGTTACGAAAAATGCTCGGCAAGGTGCAACTTGCAAATGAAAAATGGTTGCACCTGCTTTGCGTTGTTGCATAGGATTCGCCGCCTGGGTGCAACCGCCATGGCTGCGGTTGTGCATGAGATAAAAACAAACGCCAGGGCACACGCATGGGCAATCCACTAACGATCACTTTCGTGGTCTACATCGCGGCAATGGTGCTGATCGGCTTCGCCGCCTATCGCGCCACCAACAACCTTTCCGATTACATTCTGGGCGGTCGCAGCCTGGGTAGCGTGGTTACCGCGCTGTCTGCCGGCGCATCCGACATGAGCGGCTGGCTGCTGATGGGCCTGCCGGGCGCCATCTACTTCTCGGGCCTGTCCGAGGCCTGGATCGCCATCGGCCTGACCGTTGGTGCCTACCTGAACTGGCTGTTCGTGGCCGGCCGTCTGCGTGTGCAGACCGAACACAACGGTGACGCACTGACTCTGCCGGACTACTTCTCCAGCCGTTTCGAAGACCAAAGCGGCCTGCTGCGGATCATTTCGGCGATCGTCATCCTGGTGTTCTTCACCATCTACTGCGCTTCCGGCATCGTTGCCGGTGCCCGTTTGTTCGAAAGCACCTTCGGCATGTCGTACGAGACAGCCCTGTGGGCCGGCGCCGCGGCGACCATCGCCTACACCTTCGTGGGTGGCTTCCTGGCGGTAAGCTGGACCGACACCGTGCAGGCTTCGCTGATGATCTTCGCGCTGATCCTGACCCCGGTGATCGTGCTGATCTCCACGGGTGGCTTCGACACCACCTTCGCTGCCATCGAGGCGGTCAACCCGGCCAACTTCGACATGTTCAAGGGCGCTACCTTCATTGGCATCATCTCGCTGATGGGTTGGGGCCTGGGCTATTTCGGTCAGCCGCACATCCTGGCGCGTTTCATGGCCGCCGATTCGGTGAAATCGATTGCCAAAGCCCGTCGCATCTCCATGACCTGGATGATTCTGTGCCTGGCCGGTACCTGTGCCGTGGGCTTCTTCGGTATCGCCTACTTCTCGGCCAACCCTGATCTGGCGGGCCCGGTGACCGAAAACCACGAGCGCGTGTTCATCGAGCTGGCGAAGATCCTGTTCAACCCATGGATTGCCGGTGTATTGCTGTCGGCCATTCTGGCGGCGGTGATGAGCACCCTGAGCTGCCAACTGCTGGTGTGCTCCAGTGCCCTGACCGAAGACTTCTACAAGTCGTTCCTGCGCAAGAACGCTTCGCAGCTCGAGCTGGTGTGGGTCGGCCGTCTGATGGTGCTGGCCGTAGCCCTGATCGCCATTGCCATGGCTGCCAACCCGGAAAACCGCGTGCTGGGCCTGGTGGCCTACGCCTGGGCCGGCTTCGGCGCTGCATTCGGCCCGGTGGTGCTGATTTCGGTACTGTGGAAAGGCATGACCCGCAACGGCGCACTGGCCGGTATCGTGGTGGGCGCAGTGACCGTGATCGTGTGGAAGCAGATCGATACCTGGGGCCTGTACGAAATCATCCCAGGCTTCCTGCTGGCGAGCATCGCCATCGTGCTGGTGAGCAAGATGGGCAGCCCTTCGAAGGCGATGGTGCAGCGCTTCGAGACTGCCGATGCGGCGTACCACGCTGACAAGTAACAGCCGTTGAATTGGCGGCGCCTGCTCAGCGGGCGCCGCCAATCAGCAGCCAGGCCTGACTCCGCCTGCAAGGCAAGGTAAACTTGCCCTCCCCGCAGGAGTTGCCATGAACTATCGTCACGCCTTCCACGCCGGCAACCACGCCGACGTCCTCAAACACATCGTGCTGACCCGCCTCATCGCCCTGATGTCGCGCAAGGAGCAGCCGTTCGCCTACATCGATACCCACGCAGGCCTTGGCCTGTACGACCTGCAAGGCGACCAGGCAACTCGCACCGGCGAGTACCTGGAAGGCGTCGCTCGTCTGTGGAACCGCGATGACCTGCCGGCCATGGCCGACGACTACCTGCGCGTCATCAGGCGCCTGAACGCCGACGGCGAGCTGCGCTACTACCCAGGTTCGCCCGAACTGGCCCGCCGCCTGATGCGCCAGCAGGACCGTGCCCTGCTCAACGAGAAGCACCCCGAAGACGGCCCGCTGCTCAAAGAGAACATGAAGAAAGACCCGCGCGTGGTCGTGCATCTGGGCGAAGGCTGGCATGTGCCGCGTGCCTTGCTGCCTGTGCAGGAAAAGCGCGCGATCATGCTGATCGACCCGCCGTTCGAACAGGCCGATGAGCTCAAGCGTTGCACCAATGCCATGAAAGAGGCGATTGGCCGCATGCGTCAGACGGTTGTGGCCATCTGGTACCCGATCAATGACCAGCGCTCGCTGACCCGCTATTACCAGGACCTGACCAGCACCGGCGCGCCGAAATTGCTGCGGGTCGAGCTATACGTGCACCACCAGGACAGCCCGCAGGGCCTTAATGGTTCGGGCCTGGCCATCGCCAACCCGCCGTGGGGCCTGGAAGAAGAGCTCAAGGAGTTGTTGCCTTGGCTGGCCAAAGAGCTGGCGCAGACGGACGGTAGCTACCGCATGGATTGGCTGATCGCCGAATAATACAGGTTGCCGCGTTGCGCACATGTTTGCGTTATAATTCCGCCCTTTAGCCGCCACCCGCCCAAGAGGCAGCTGGCGCATTTTTACCGAATGAAGAGGCTAATCCCTTGGCATTGACGATTCTTGGCCTGTCCGGCGCCCTTAGCCATGACCCTTCCGCGGCCCTGTACATTGACGGCAAGCTGATTGCCGCCGCCGAAGAAGAGCGCTTCGTGCGTGACAAGCATGCGAAGAACCGCATGCCCTACGAGTCGGCGAAGTTCTGCCTGGAACAGGCAGGCATCAAGCCGTCCGACGTCGACGTGGTAGCCATCCCGTTCGCCCCGATCAGCCTGTTCGGCAAGGCGCGCTGGCACTATGCCAAGCGCTACTGGTACGCCCCGGATCGCGCCCTCGACGCCATCCTGATGGGCAACCGTCGCTACAAGCGCTACCGCAAGAAGATCGTCTGGTGCCTGGAGCAACTGGGCTTCGACCCGAAAAAGGTCAAGATCGAGCCGGTCGAGCACCACCTGGCCCACGCTTCCAGTGCGTACCACTGCTCGGGCTTCAAGGAAAAAACCGCGATTCTCGGCATTGACGGTAAAGGCGAGTACGCCACCACCTTCTTTGGCTACGGCGAAAACGGCAAGATCCACAAGATCAAGGAATTCTTCGACCCGGACTCGTTGGGCGGCCTGTACGGCGCGATCACCGAGTTCCTCGGCTTCGAGATGCTCGATGGCGAGTTCAAGGTCATGGGCATGGCGCCTTACGGCGACGCCAGCAAGTACGATTTCTCGCGCCTGGCCAGCTTCGAAAACGGCGAGCTGGTGATCAACACCGAGTACGCCAACGTCATCGGCCTGCGCCGCTATAAAGAGAAGGGCAAGGGTTTCTACTTCTCGCCGAAACTGATCGAATGGCTGGGCCCCAAGCGCGAAGGCGACATCGCCGACGAGCCGTACATCCACTACGCGGCCAGCATGCAGGCGCTGTTCGAGAAGCTGGCGCTGCAGATGATCGACCACTACCTGGGCGACACCCTGCGTGAAACCGGCAAGCTGGCCTTCGCCGGCGGCTGCGCGCTGAACGTCAAGCTCAACCAGAAGATCATCGCCCGCCCGGACGTGAAGGAACTGTTCGTCCAGCCGGCCTCCGGCGACGCCGGCACTGCCGTTGGCGCCGCAGCCTACGTTTCCCACGCCCGTGGCGTACCGGTCGAGAAGATGGAACACGTCTACCTCGGCCCTTCGTACTCCAACGAGGACGTGATTGCCGCCTGCGCCCGTCATCCGAACCAGCCGAAGTGGCGCAAGCTTGAGAACATGCCCCAGCAGATCGCCAAGATCATGGTGGATGGCAATCCGGTGGCCTGGTTCCAAGGCCGCATGGAGTTCGGTCCGCGTGCCCTGGGTGGCCGTTCGATCATTGGCTGCCCGAGCGTCGAAGGCGTGGCCGACCGCATCAACCACCAGATCAAGTTCCGTGAACGCTGGAGGCCTTTCTGCCCGTCGATGCTCGACACCGTTGCCCCGCAGATGATCAAGGTCGACCACCCGGCGCCATTCATGACCTTCACCTTCGAAGTGGCTGAGGAGTGGAAGACGCGCGTACCGGAAGTGGTGCACGAGGACGGCACTTCGCGTGCCCAGGTGCTCAAGCGCGAGTACAACCCGCGCTACTACGACATGATGAAGGCGCTGGAAGACCTGACCGGCAACGGCGTGTCGCTGAACACCTCGCTGAACCGCCGTGGCGAACCGATGATCTGCTCACCGACCGATGCACTGAACATGTTCTTCGGCTCGGACCTGCAGTACCTGATCATGGAAGACATCCTGGTCGTGAAGGACGGCGCCGCCGCCTATGACCAGCCGCTCTGAACCGCGCATCCTGCAGTTCTGCCATGGTTATGACGGGCCTTTCCTCGACTGCGCCCGTCAGTACGCCAGCCTGTTCCAGGGGCGTGGCTACCAGGTCACCACGGTGTTCCTCACCGGGGCAGCCGACCCGCAGGTAGCGGCCGGCTGTGCGTCGGACGAGGTGTTGTTCCTGGAGTTCAGCTCCAAGGCCGTGCGCGGTTTGAAGCTCGGGGCGATCCGCGCGTTGCGGCGGATCGCGGCCGAGCGCAACTTCGTCTTCTGCATCGCCCACCGCTTCAAACCCATCTACGTGGCCCTGCTGGGTACCGGCCTGCCGGTGATTGGCGTGCACCATGCCTTTGGTGACTATGAGCGCAAGGGCCGCCGGCTGTTCGCCAACCTGTTCAGCAAGCGCCTGAGCCTGCTGGGTGTGTCGGACGCGGTGCGTGACGACATGCGTCGGTGCCTGCCACAGTGGCCGGCCGAACGCATCCAGACCCTGTACAACCGCATCGACATCGACGCCCTGCAAATGGCCCTGGTGCCGCATGCCGAGGCGCGCCAGGCCCTGGGCCTGGATGCGCAGGCGTGGATCGTCGGCAACGTCGGGCGCTTGCACCCGGACAAGGACCAGGCCACTTTGTTGCGTGGCTTTGCCCAAGCGCTGCCGGGGCTGCCGGCGGGTGCTCGCTTGGCTATCCTCGGCAAGGGCCGCCTGGCGGACGAACTCAAGGCCTTGGCTGCCGAGCTCGGCATTGCCGGGCAGGTGGACTTCCTGGGTCAGGTGCCGGATGCGCGGCGTTACTTCCAAGCCTTCGATGTGTTCGCCCTGAGCTCCGACCATGAGCCGTTCGGCATGGTCCTGCTCGAAGCCATGGTCGCCGGCGTGCCGGTGCTGGCCACGGCCTGTGGCGGTGCCCGCGAAGTCGTCGAGGGTGTTGGCGTGCTGTTCCCGTTGGGCGATGCTGCCCAGCTGGCTCAAGGCCTGAAGCACATGGCCACGCTGGACGGCGAGCAGCGCCAGGCTTGTGCCGAGCACATGCTGCAGCGCCTGCATGAGCGTTTCTCCGACCAGGCAGTGCGCGAGGCCTTCTGGCAGCTGCCGCAGGTGCGTGCGCTGGTGGGGCAGGCCTGATGCTCAATCGTATCCAGGCCTTCCGCGAACGCGGTTGGCAAACTGTCGACGCCAAGGCCTATGCCGAGGCATGGGCGCGCTTTGGTGGCAGTGTCGCCACCCATCCGCTGGTGGTCGAGCAACTGGCTGATCTGGCGCAGATCCCGGTGCGATACCTGGGTTGGTATCAGGCCGGTGAGCTCAAGGCCGCCATTCCCACCTGGGGGCACCACCTGGCGCTGGCCAAGGACGTGCTCAAGCGTGCCGGCAAGAAAGCCCTGTTCGACCTTGGCAATGCCGAAATCATCCTGCCGGCGGCGGCCGATGCCGCGGCGCCGTTGCGCCATACCGTGCGTTACCTGTCCGAGCTGAACCAAGGGCGCTTCAGCGGCCTGAAGGCGCAGAAGGAGCAGTTGGCGATGGCCCGGGCGCCCGAAGATCTGTCGAAGAAGTTTCGCTACAACCAGCGCCGCGAACTGCGCCTGCTGGAAGAGGCGGGCGGCGTGGTACGCCCGATCAGTGACTTCGCTGCCCAGGACATCGCCAGCATGTACTGCGACCTGTTCCTGCGCCGCTGGGGCTTTCCAGCCACAGGCGCCGAGCGCATGGCCGATGTGCTGGAGCGCCTGCGCGAGCTGCTGATCGGCTCGGTGCTGCTGCTGGACGGCAAGCCGATTGCCATCCAGTTGGTGTACCGCGTCGAAGCGCCAGAATGGATCAGCGTCGAATACATCAATGGCGGCGTCGACCCTGAAACCAAGGCCTTCAGCCCCGGCAGTGTGCTGAGCTTCCTCAATACCCAGGCCGCTTGGGAAGATGCCCGCGCGCGCAACAAGCCACTGCGGTTCTCGTTCGGCCGTGCCGACCGCGAGTACAAGGACCGTTGGTGCAACCCCGTGCCGGTGTATCAGGCGTGAGCCGCAAGCAGCAGTTGCTCAAGCGCCACCGGCGCAACAAGCGCCTGGGCCTGCTGGTGGGCCTGGTCGCGCTTGTCGCCCTCGGTGTTATCAGCTGGTGGTGGCTGCCACTGCTGCTGTTGCCGCTGCTCTGGGCTGCCCATGAAGCCTGGTTTGCCGACCACCTGTTCTATGCGCCAGGTGAGGACTATGCCTACGACTTTGGCGACCAGGCGCAACCGGTACCAGCCAGCCTGCAGGACGGTCTGCTCAAGGCCGAGTGCGCGCTGCAGGGCGACGAAACCCTGGTGCTTGAGCTGCACGTAAAAAGCAGCTGGCTGGGGCGGTTTCTCGACCCTCGGGTCGAGCTGACCGCTGCCGATCAGGCCGATCGGCAAACGTTCGAGCGTGGTGTCGATGGCGTGCGGTTCCTCAACCTGACTGGCCTGGCTGCGCCGCTGCAAGCCGGCACGATGCGCCTGCGCGGTCGGCATTGCCGGCTGCTGGGCCAGGCTCGGCTGTGGAAAACCCCAGCGGTCGAGCTGCAGCGGCGTCGGGTGATGGTAATCGCGCCACATGCCGACGACGCCGAGCTGGCCGCGTATGGCCTGTACAGTCAGGCCGACGAAACCTGGGTGGTGACCCTGACCGCCGGTGAGATCGAGGCCGAGCATTATCAACAGATGGGCCTGGCAAAGGCTGAGGCCGCGCGTCTGAAGGGCCGCCTGCGTGCCTGGGACAGCATCGCCGTGCCGCGTTGGGCCGGTGTGCCGGAGTCGCGTTGCGTGCAACTGGGTTACTTCTGCCTGCAACTGCCTGCCATGCAGGCCGCGCCCGATCAGCCGGCCGTCTCTCGTGACGCCGAACTCGCCGATATTCGCCTGTTCCGCCAGTTCAACCCGTTCCCATTGCCAGGCGACCGCGATGGTGCGCCAACCTGGCACAACCTGCTGGCCGACCTGCGTGCCTTGCTGGAACTGGCAAGGCCAGAGGTGTTGGTGATGCCGCACCCGCAGCTCGACCCGCATCCCGACCACATCTGCGCTCAGGCGGCAGTGCTGGAAGCCCTGCAAGGCCTGGCCTGGCAGCCACAAACCCTGCTGTGCTATGCCAACCACCTGCATGACAACGACCGCTGGCCTATGGGCGACAGCGGCGATGGTGTGGCCCTGCCTCCGCAGTTGAGCGCTGCGCAGGCCTGGGCACCTTGCAGCCTGGTCCTGGATCGGGCTACCCAGCACGACAAGGCCATGGCCCTGGGCATGATGCACGACCTGCAGCCGCCCGCGCCGTTCAAGCGCCGCCTGCGCCGCTTGTTGCAACGCTGGCTGGCCGCGCGTCGGCCGTCGCCTTATGGGGAGAACGAGTTCTTCCGCAAGGCCGTGCGCCGACACGAACTGTTCTGGCGGCGCGAGCTGTAAGCACGCCCCATGGTTGACCGCGATGGCGCAGAGCGCCCAAGGAAAGCAATGAAAGTCCTATTTCTGGTACAGAAGGAACAGCGGGCGATTCTCGACCGCCTGTACGACGGCGTCGCGGCCAACTGCGAATGCGACCTGCGCTGGCTGACCAGCGAAGACCAACGCAACCTGCGTCGCTATTTCAAGCGTGAAGTGCAGGTCGAACGCTATGACCGCATCGTGTTCTTCCTGCGCTTCAAGCAGGAGATCCGCCAGGTGGCCTTCATCCGTACCGTGCCGAACCTGGTCATCCTCGAGCACGACGCCTACCAGAACTACATCCCGTGCAAGTACACCGGCAAGTTCAGCGCCCATTACCGGCAACTGCCATGGGCCCGGGTGATCAGCTCTGGCTACATGGTCAGCGAACGCCTGCGCCAGGAGGGTTTTGACGCGGTGTTCGTGCCCAAAGGCTACGACGAGCAGTTGCTGACGGACCAGGGGCGTGAGCGCGATATCGAACTGGCCTTCGTCGGCAGTGTCAACAGCGTGGCCTACAGCGGTCGCAAGGCGTTGCTGGACGAGTTGGGGCAGGTCGAGAACCTGCTGGTAACCCGCACCAAGTCGGGTGAGGACTACTGCAACACGCTCAACCGTATCCGTTTTTTCGTCAGTGCCGACGTCGGTATGGGCGAATACATGATCAAGAACTTCGAAGCCATGGCCTGTGGCTGTGTGTTGCTGGCGTACGACCAGGGCGAGGAAGAAAACCGCGCATTGGGCCTGCAGGACATGCACAACGTGGTGTTCTATGACAACATCCCGACCCTTCAGGAAAAGCTCCGCCGCTTGCGCGCGGACCCTGATCTGGCCCGGCAGATTGCAGAAAATGGCCGCCATTTGGCGGTTTCCCGTTTCAGTTTCGGCGCAGTTGGACGTAGCATCGTCGACCACATGCGCCCGGCGCTCAGGCCCCACCCGCCATTGTCTGCATGGCAGCGGCTGCGCCTGAAGCTGGGCATCTAAATAAGAGCTTTCACGCCCAGGAGCGGGTTGTTGAAAGCCGACAGTCGCAATGCGGAGGGAGTCCGGTGCGCTTTTCAAATGAGAGTGACGTCACGCTCGTCGTGACCAGTTGTGGGCGGTTCGATCTGCTCAAAGACACCCTTGAGAGTTTCGATCGCTACAACACCGCGCCCATTCGCGAGGTATTCATCACCGAAGATTCCGGTGACGATGCCGTGCATGCCGCTGTGCCGGAGCACTGGAAGCCGTACTGCAAGGTGTTCGTCAATCGGCCCAAGCTTGGCCAATTGCCGTCTATCGACCTGGCTTACAGCCACGTCAAGACGCCGTACATCTTTCACTGCGAAGACGACTGGCATTTCTACCGCCAAGGCTTCGTCGAAGACTCGCGGGCCATTCTGGAGGTCAGCCCCAACCTGTTGCAGGTGTGGCTGCGCAGCCATGCCCACGACCTGGCTATCCACAGCCCGTACATCCACCTGGGTGATCGCCAGGTAATCGCCGGCGTGCCGTGTTATCCGCTGCTTTCCGAAAAAGCCGAATGGCAGGCATTCTCGCTCAATCCTGGCCTGCGTCGCTTGAGCGATTACCAGCGCTGTGCGCCATTTGCCGCCTATGCTGGAGAGAAGGCGCTTTCCCGACGCTACGCTGAGTTAAATCTGACAGCGGTCACCTTGGAGGGTGATGCAGTCTTGCACACAGGATTCGGTAATCACGTGACCTTGCCCATTGAAGTGGAGCGTAAGGCCAAGCGTCGTCAACGTGATCGGATAAAGCTGGCATTGACGCTGGTGACGGGTGCCTTGATCGGCATGGGTATCACCATTTTTGTTCAATGAAGTCGCTGTCCCACCTGACATGAGCGGGAGAGGGCCCATGAACATCGTCAATATGATGTGGGCGGGTGGAACGCCGTACATGTCCATCCACAAGGTGCATCGGCAGGTGTTGTCGAACGCGGGTGCCGATGCCCGGATCAGTAACTGGCTGCTGCTGGGCAGCGGGCTCTGCTGTGGGCTCGGTTCTACCCGGGAGTGGCACATGCCGTCACGTGCGCTCAAAGGGCGGCACTTGTGGCGCTTGCTTCGCCCGTGGCTGCGCATGCGCTTGCGCAAGGCGCTGGCCGAAGCCAGGGCAGAAATCGTGCTGCTCGACGGTATTGGCGTCGCGCGGCTGGTGCTGCCGTTGCTGCAGAACATTCCCGAGGTGCGCGCCAAGGTGCTGTTCCATGGCAAGACGCGTCTGCACGCCAGCGATATTCGCCTGTTGCGCAGGCTCCCGGCCGAGCGCCTGAGTATCGCAGCGGTGTCGCAGACCTTGGCCGAGTCGCTGGAACGCGATCTGGGCAGGCCGGTGCAGACGCTACGCATGGCGCTCGACCCACTGGCGTTCGTCGAGCCGTTGCTGAGCCGGGACCAGGCCAGGCAGGCGCTGCGATTGCCTCAGGCCGGCGGGGTGATGTTGGGTGCGGTAGGGCGTTTGGTAGAGAGCAAGGGCTTTGAAATGCTGATCGAGGCATTCGCCAAAGCCTGTGCTCGGCAACCGAGCCTGCAACTGGCGATCATTGGCGAGGGGCCGCAGCACGCCGCGCTCCAGGCACGTATCGACGCGCTGGGCCTGGTTGGGCGGGTTCATCTATGTGGCCACCGCGAAGACCTGCAGCAGTTGTATCGGGCCTTCGACTGGCTATTGGTGCCTTCGCGTTCCGAAGGGCTGGGGCTGGTAGTGCAAGAGGCCGTGATGGCCGATGTGCCGGTGGTGTGCAGCGACCTGCAAGTGTTCCGCGAGCAGTTGCGCGACACCGGGGGCTACCTGCCCATTGCCGACGAGAGCGCCTGGGCCGAGGCGATCGAGCGTTGTTCGGCGTTGAGCGCTTCGGCGGTTGCCGCGCAGCAGCGCCAGGCGTTGGCGCCGGAGCAGGCCTGGCAGGCGTTCTGCAACGGCTCGCAGAGCCTGTTGCGCAGCTGACGCTCAGCGCGCCAGCAGGGCTGCCTCGAAGGCGGCGAGGGGGAACCGGTCGCCCAGGTTCTCCCGCTCGATATAGCGCACCATATGCTGCACATTGCGCCGAATCATGCGTGCCGACAGCGGCGGGCGCAGGAAACGCATATCGGCCACGTCGATCAGGCCCAGGCGCTGGTCGGGGGTGACCACCACGTTGCCCAGGTGCAGCGAGCGAAAGTACACACCGCTGAGGTGCAGCTGGCGAATCAGTTCGATCAGGCGTGGCAGGTAAACGTCCCAGCTGAAGCCTTCATCGCGCGACATCTGCAGCAGCGTGCGCCCGGGCAGCGGGCGATACAGCACGGCGGTGCGGCCAGGCAGGTCGAGCTTGTGCTGGCTGATCACCTCGAGGGTGGGGATGCCCAGTTGCGCCAGCTGCGCGGCGTTATCGACAAAGCGCTGGGAGTAAGGGCGCAAAAGCGCAGATGAAATCAGCCGCTTCCTACGAAAAACCTTAAGGAAATTTCCATTCGCGAGCAGGTAGACTTTGGCACCATGGCTGTCTGCCTCAAGCACCTGTGCGCCTTGTGTCAGCTGATCGAAGTCGACCTGGGTGAGCCGGGAGCATTGCATGAATAGAGCCTTGTCGTCTGGCGAGCAAAATGACCGGCAATAATGCCGAAAATAATGCTGTAGCACCATGGATGGTGTCTTTGATTCATCGGGGGAAAGGATGTTGTATCAAAAAAGCTGGGCACGGGCCTGGTTAGGTTTGGGTCTGGTCTGGTTCCTGGCGGCGATTGCCCTGGCACCGAGCAACAAGGTTTATCAGCAGGGGCTGGTGTTGTTCCTGTGGCTGCCGACGCTGGTCTTGGCCTGGTCGGCGCGTGACGTGCTGGTGCAGGCCTGGAAGCGCCAGCCGGCGCTGTGGGGGAGCGTGCTGCTGCTGTTGGCCTGGAGCGGGCTGAGCCTGGTGTGGTCATCTGCGGAAGATGACGGGCGCGAGATCAAACGGCTGCTCTACATCCTGGTGTTCCTGTTGGCTTTCCCGTTGCTCGCCCAGCTTGGCCTGGGCCGTATTCGCCAGCTGTTGCTGCTTGGCAGCGCGCTACTGGCCATTGCGGCACTGGTCTCGATCATCAAGTTCTATGGGTTGCAGCGCATGCCTTTGCTGATGAGGCTGGCGGGTATCGGTGAGATATCCCACCCCATCCTGGGCGCCTATGTCATTGGCTCGGCCGTGCTCTTCCTGCTCTACGAGCCACCTCGGCAACGAGGCTTGCAGCTGTTGTGGCTGGCGGCACTGGCTTGCCTGGGGGCCTTCGCCATGCTCAGCCAGAGCCGTGGGGCGCTTCTGGCGCTGGTGATCACCGTGGTGATGGCGCCGCTGTGGTTCCGTGACCGCCACAGCCGAGTGTTTTCCATCCTCGCAGTCATTGCCACGGGCCTTGCTTTCTACTTGGTGTACGATCTGATCGCCAAGCGTGGCTCGTCGTACCGGCCGGAAATCTTCCATGCTGTGGTGGACATGATTGCCGCGCATCCCTGGACTGGCCTGGGCCTGGGCTCGGCCTACGAGGTGAGTGCGGTTGGCAAGCATTTTGACCATACCCACAACATGTTCACCCACATCGCGGTCGAGATGGGGCTGCCCGGTATGCTGCTGTGGGCCATGGTATGGCTGTTCACGCTGGGTGAAATCGTGCGCGCGCGCGGCACCCTGTTCGGCAAGGTCCTGCTGGGGTTCTGGGTGTATTCGACCCTGGCCATGCAGTTCGATGCTGCCAGCCTCACTGGTACGCCGCGTGCCGAATGGTTCATCAGCTGGCTGCCGGTGGGCCTTGCCATGATGCTGCCATGGGGGCGTGCCGAAAATGACGCCTGTGGTAAAATTTCCGGTTCAACCTGAACAGCGAGCTCGATAATGGCCGAAACCCCGCGACCGGCGGAGCACACCTCCAGCCTGAAGATCTACTTCCGGCTGCTGAGCTATGTGAAACCCTATGTCGGCATTTTCCTGCTGAGCATTGTCGGTTTCGTGATCTTTGCCTCGACCCAGCCGATGCTGGCCGGCATTCTCAAGTATTTCGTCGATGGCCTGAGCAACCCCGAAGCGGTGTTGTTCCCCAACGTGCCCTACCTGCGTGACCTGCAATTGCTGCAGGCGGTGCCGCTGCTGATCATCCTGATCGCCGCCTGGCAGGGCCTGGGCTCGTTCCTCGGCAACTACTTCCTGGCCAAGGTGTCCCTGTGCCTGGTGCACGACCTGCGTGTGGAGTTGTTCAACAAGCTGCTGGTGCTGCCTAACCGCTACTTCGACAACCACAACTCCGGTCACCTGATTTCGCGCATCACCTTCAACGTGACCATGGTCACCGGCGCGGCCACCGATGCCATCAAGGTGGTGATCCGCGAAGGCCTGACCGTGGTGTTCCTGTTTGCCTACCTGCTGTGGATGAACTGGCACCTGACCCTGGTGATGGTCGCCATCCTGCCGGTGATCGCGGTCATGGTCAGCATCGCCAGCAAGAAATTCCGCAAGCAGAGCAAGAAGATCCAGGTGGCAATGGGCGACGTTACCCACGTGGCGTCGGAAACCATCCAGGGCTACCGCGTGGTCCGCAGCTTCGGCGGCGAGGCCTACGAGGAGCAGCGTTTCGGCAAAGCCAGCCAGAGCAACACCGACAAGCAACTGCGCATGACCAAGACCGGCTCGCTGTACACGCCGATGCTGCAACTGGTGATCTACAGCGCCATGGCCGCGCTGATGTTCCTGGTGCTGTTCCTGCGGGGCGAGTCCACCGCCGGTGACCTGGTAGCCTATATCACTGCTGCTGGCCTGCTGCCCAAGCCGATTCGCCAGCTGTCGGAAGTCAGCTCGACCATCCAGAAGGGCCTGGCAGGTGCCGAGAGCATCTTCGAGCAGTTGGACGAAGAGCCTGAGCTGGACACCGGTACTGTCGAGAAGGAGCGTGTGGAAGGGCGCCTGGAAGTGCGCAACCTGAGCTTCACCTACCCGGGTACCGAGCGTGAAGTGCTGAGCGACATCAGTTTTGTCGCCGAACCTGGGCAGATGATCGCCCTGGTCGGCCGTTCCGGCAGTGGCAAGTCGACCTTGGCGGCGCTTATCCCACGCTTCTATCACCACGACCAGGGGCAGATTCTGCTCGATGGCGTGGAAATCGAAAACTATCGCCTGCGCAACCTGCGTCGCCATGTTTCGCAGGTAACCCAGCACGTCACCCTGTTCAACGACACCGTGGCCAACAACATCGCCTACGGTGACTTGGCCGGTGCCCCACGCGCAGACATCGAAGCCGCCGCAGCCGATGCCTACGCCAAGGAGTTCGTCGACCGGCTGCCGAAGGGCTTCGATACCGAAGTGGGAGAGAACGGTGTACTGCTGTCCGGTGGCCAGCGCCAGCGCCTGGCAATTGCACGGGCGCTGCTGAAAAACGCGCCGCTGCTGATCCTCGACGAGGCTACTTCTGCGTTGGATACCGAGTCCGAGCGGCATATCCAGGCTGCCCTGGATCACGTGATGCAAGGCCGTACCACGCTGGTGATCGCTCACCGCCTGTCGACGATCGAGAAGGCCGACCAGATCCTGGTCATGGACCAGGGCCGCCTGGTCGAGCGTGGCACGCATGCCGAGCTGCTTGCGGCCAATGGCCATTATGCCCGCTTGCATGCCATGGGCCTGGATGAGCCGGCCAAGGCCGATATCACCTGAACCCTCCTTGATCGGGGCCGTCATGGCCCCGATTGTCACGGGAATTTTCTGGGTACGATCTGGCCATAAAGCCGTCGACTACCCTGTGCTAATATCCTGCCCCTGTTCATTATTTCCATATGGGTTGCCCATGAAGTTGTCCATGCCGCGTTTCGATCAAGCCCCGGTACTGGTGGTCGGCGATGTCATGCTCGACCGCTACTGGCATGGCGGTACTTCGCGTATTTCGCCTGAAGCGCCAGTCCCGGTGGTCAAGGTCGATCAAATCGAGGATCGCCCCGGCGGCGCGGCCAACGTTGCCTTGAACATTGCCGCGCTGGGCGCGCCGGCTTCGCTGATCGGCGTCACCGGCCAGGACGAAGCTGCCGACAGCCTGGCCAACAGCCTGCAGGCTGCCGGTGTGCGTTCGGTGTTCCAGCGCATCGCGCATCAGCCGACCATCGTCAAGCTGCGGGTCATGAGCCGTCACCAGCAACTGCTGCGTATCGATTTCGAAGAGCCGTTCGCCACCGACCCATTGTCGCTGGCCACCGAGGTCGACAGCCTGCTCGAGGGTGTCAAGGTGCTGGTTCTGTCCGACTACGGCAAGGGCGCGCTGAAGAATCACCAAAGCCTGATCCAGGCGGCGCGGGCCAAAGGCATTCCGGTGCTGGCCGACCCCAAGGGCAAGGACTTTTCCATTTACCGTGGTGCCAGCCTAATCACCCCGAACCTCAGCGAGTTCGAGACCATCGTTGGCCGTTGCACCGATGAGGCCGACCTGGTTGCCAAGGGTTTGCAACTGCTGCAGGACCTGGACCTCGGCGCCTTGCTGGTAACCCGTGGCGAGCACGGCATGACCCTGCTGCGCGTGGGCCAGCCGGCGCTGCACCTGCCGGCGCGGGCACGTGAAGTGTTCGACGTGACCGGTGCCGGTGATACCGTCATCTCCACCCTCGCCGCAGCCATTGCCGCTGGCGAGGACCTGCCCCATGCTGTGGCCCTGGCCAACCTGGCGGCAGGCATCGTGGTCGGCAAGCTGGGTACGGCGGCCATCAGCGCCCCTGAACTGCGCCGCGCCATCCAGCGTGAGGAAGGCTCCGAGCGCGGTGTGCTGGGCCTGGAGCAACTGCTGCTGGCCATCGATGACGCGCGGGCACACAAAGAGAAGATCGTCTTCACCAACGGCTGCTTCGACATCCTGCATGCCGGGCATGTCACCTACCTGGAACAGGCACGGGCCCAAGGCGATCGCCTGATCGTCGCGGTCAACGACGATGCTTCGGTCAGCCGCCTGAAAGGGCCGGGCCGGCCAATCAACAGTGTCGACCGGCGCATGGCCGTACTGGCCGGCTTGGGCGCGGTGGACTGGGTGATCAGCTTCCCGGAAGGCACCCCGGAAAACCTGCTGAGCCAGGTCAAGCCGGATGTGCTGGTCAAGGGTGGCGACTACGGCATCGACCAGGTGGTGGGTGCCGATATCGTCAAGGCCTATGGCGGCACCGTGAAGGTGCTGGGGCTGGTCGAGAACAGCTCGACCACAGCGATTGTCGAGAAAATTCGCAAGAACTGATACAGCTGGGGCTGCAGAGCAGCCCCGCTATCACTTGTTCAGGCTAGTACGAGCCCGCTCCAGCAGTGCCCGCGCCTTGTCGCCAAAGCGCTGCAGGTGCGATGCCTTCACCGGCTTGTTTTCCACCAGCCCCTGCTGCTTCACCCAGTCCTTCCAGCGTACCCGCTCATCCGCCACCACCCAGCCTTCCTGCCGGGCAAAACTCTCGGCCAGGTACAGCCCGCGTGTGCTCGCCGGCACCAGCTCATCCTTTTTAAGCGTATACAGCTCCGCCAGCGGCTGGCCGTCCTTTAACGGCATCAGATACAGGTCTGGCCGTTTGCGGTTGAGTCGCGCCACCAGCTGGCCGCCCTCCAGCCGTTCATCGACGTGGAACAGGCTGAGTTTCTTGGCCTCACGGGGTACCTGCAGGCGCATATCGTAGATCAGTTGCAGCGAGGCGGTGGGCAAGTGCACATAGGCCCGTGGGCGCTCCAGCAGCATCAGCTGGCCGCAGTGTACCGGGCGTGCTGCGCCGGACTGCGGGGCCAGCACGAAGTGCGGCGTTTCACGGTAGTGCAGGGCGGCAGCGTAAGGGACGGGCAGCCAGGTATCGTTGAAACGCCCGCCAAGCCAGCCCTCTGGGGTTTCCAGCAGGCACTCCTCGGCCACTTCCTGCACAGCCGTGTGCAGCGGCAGGTTCAACTCCTGCGCCGGTACATAACCGGAAATCAGTTTCAGCACCACGTCGCCACGGTCTTGCCGGCGCTGGCGCACCAGCACCCAGTAATCGCGGTTTTGCCAATGCAGGGTAAGGCGCACCGACACGCCCAGGTTTGCCAGTTCGACCACAAAACGCTGCACGTCGGGTAACTGGATCGCCTTGCGCCGCTGCTGGGTCTGGGCAAAGTTCAGCGGCATGCCGATGCTTTGGTAGATCAGGCCTTCAGCCGTGGCCTCGACATGCAGTGGCAGTGTCTTGAAGTTGCTCGGGTTCTTGCGGATCAGCGTTCGCGCCACGAGGCTACTCCTTGCGTCGGGTCAGTCTCCTGGCCCTTGGGCCAGGGGTAACTCAATGCTGGCCCAGGATACGGGCGACGGTGGCCACGTTATGGGCCAGGTGCAACGGGTTGATGGTGCCGACGATAGCACTGCTGACGCCGGGGTGGGCGAACAGCAGCTCAAAGCTGGCCTGCACCGGGTCAACGCCCGGGGCCAGGCAGATATGCCCGCTGGCCAGGGCCTTTTTTACCAGGATGGCCTTGCCGTGTTCGGCAGCGTAGTCCAGCACCGGGCGTTCTGCCTGCTCGTTGAGGTTGTAGGTGACCATGGCGCAGTCGCCTTGCTCCAGCGCCTTCAGGCCGCCGGCGACGGTCTTGCCGGACAGGCCGAAGCCAAGGATCTTGCCCTCCTGCTTGAGCGCTGCCAGGGTCTGGTAGACCTCCTGCTGTTCGAGGATGGCCAGGTCGTTACCGTCGGAATGTACCAGTACCAGTTCGATGCGGTCGGTTTCCAGGCGTCGCAGGCTGCGCTCCACCGAGCGGCGGGTGTGGGCGGCACTGAAATCGAAATGCGATTGGCCTTGATCGAATTCTTCGCCGACCTTGCTGACGATCACCCATTCATCGCGCTGGCCGCGCAGCAGCGGGCCGAGGCGTTCTTCACTGCGGCCATAAGCCGGGGCGGTGTCGATCAGATTGATGCCAAGCTCGCGGGCCTGGGCCAGCAGCAAGCGGGCTTCGTCATCGCCGGGGATGGTGAAGCCGGTGGGGTATTTCACACCTTGGTCGCGGCCCAGTTTTACCGTGCCCAGGCCCAGCGGTGAAACCTTGAAGCCGGTGCTGCCCAGCGGGCGATGGAAGTCGTGCAGGGTTGGCAAGGTCATGGCAGCAGTTGCTCCCAAGCCGGTACGCCCAGCGGTGGGCGTGGCAGGTCGGCCAGGTCGGCTTGTGCTTGTGGACGGATGCCGTCGCGCTCCAGGTGGCTGATGACCCGGTCGCTGAAGTCAGGTGCCAGCGCCAGCTTGGTCGGCCAGCCCACCAGCAGGCGCTGCTGGTCGGCAAGGAAGGCATTGTCCGGGCGTACCAGGCCCGATTGCGCAGGTTCGGCGCGGTCGACGCGCAGGGTGGCCCAGCGCACCAAGCTTTGGTCGACCCATGGCAGCAGGTTGGCGATTTCCTTTTGCGCTGCGGCGATTTGTGCGGCTGGCTCGCGCGCCACGCCATCGGCTTCGGCCAGGTCGCCGCCCAGGTACCAGACCCACTGGCCATCGGCTGCCGGATGGGTGGTCACCGTAACGCGCGGCTTGGGCCCGCCACCCAGGCAGTGAGCGTAAAGGGGTTTCAGGTTGGCGCCTTTGGCCATGACCATGTGCAGCGGCCGTGTTTGCATGGCCGGTTGGTTCAGGCCCAGGGCGTGCAGCAGTTCCTCGGTGCCGGCGCCGGCGCTGAGCACGACGCGTTGGGCACGGATGTCGCGACCGTCAACGCGCAGGCCGACCAGCTCGTCGTTTTCGCGCAGCGGCTCAATGCGCTCCCCAGCCAGCAGGCTGTCGCCCGCCAGTTCGGCCAGGTTGGCCAGCAGGCTGGGCACGTCGATGACCAGTTCGGCCAGGCGGTAAACCTTGCCCTTGAAGGCGCGGTCTTGCAGGGCCGGCGGCAGTTGCTCACCTTTTACTTGGTCGACTCGCCCACGTACGGCCTTGCTGGCGAAGAAGCTGGTGAGGTTGCCGGCCAGGGTGCCTGGCGACCACAGGTAGTGCGCATCGGACAGCAGGCGAGTGCCGCTCAGGTCCAGTTCGCCACTGCCGCTCAAGGCTTCGCGCCAGCGGCGCGGCATGTCGGCAATGGCTTCCGAGGCGCCGGTCAGGGCACCGTGGAGGGCGTACTTGGTGCCGCCGTGGATGATGCCCTGCGACTTGATGGTCTGCTCGCCGCCAAGGCTGGCGCGTTCCACCAGCACTGTCGAGTAGCCCTGGCGGCGCAGGCGGGCATTGAGCCAGAGGCCTGCGACCCCGGCGCCGACGATCAGCACGTCAGTGGAAATGGCAGATGGCATGGCGGTACCTCGAAGACTGGGACAGCTGGCAAGTATACAGGCTATACCTGAGAGGGCCCTATCGTCGGCAAGCCTGCCTCAGTGCCCAGCCGCTTTCGAAAACAGCTGTATCACCACCACGCCCCCCACAATCATGGCCATGCCCAGCATCGCCGGCACATCGAGCTTCTGCCCGTAGATCACCAATGCCGCCACACTGATCAGCACAATCCCCAGCCCCGACCAGATGGCATAGGCAATCCCTACAGGAATGCTGCGCACCACCAAGGTCAGCATCCAGAAGGCAACGCCATACCCCACCACCATCAGCAGCAGTGGCAACGGCGTGCTCAGGCCCTTCACCGCTTTCATCGAAGCGGTGGCGATGACTTCTGCGCAGATGGCAATGGCGAGGTAGGTGTAGGCATTCATGGCGGGATCCTCCGGTAACTGGTTGGGCATTCTAGACCTTGGCCAGATGCGGTAAAGTCATTACCTATCTGATATGGGGATAGGATGATGGCTGAGCAATGGAGTCTGGAGCAGTTGCGTATTTTTTTGCGCGTCGCCGAATTGCGCTCGTTTTCTGCCGTGGCCCGCGAACAACGCAAGGCCCAATCGGCCATCAGCAATGCCATCGCCCTGCTGGAAGCAGACTTGGGTGTCACGTTGTTCGAGCGCAGCAGCGGCCGGCAACCAAAACTGACCGAAAGTGGCAGCGCGTTGCTGGAAGACGCCCGCGAACTGCTGCGCCAGTGCGAACACCTGGATGGTCGCGCCCTGGCCCTGATGCGTGGGCAGGAGGCCTTGCTGCGGGTTGCTCAGGATGAGGCCATGCCTTATCAACCGGTGATCGACAGCCTCGACGAACTGGCCAGCCGCTTCCCGTACCTGGAGGTACAACTGGCCAGCGGCGCCCAGGGCGATGTAGCGCGCAAGCTGGTTGAGCGCCGAGCCGATCTGGGGCTGTTCTTCCACCATGAAAGCATCCCGTCTTCGCTGGAGCGTCGCGTCCTGGGCAGCGTCGAAATGGTCACGGTGTGCGCAGTCGGCCACCCGCTCGCGGGGCAAGGCCGGGCAACCCGCCAGCAACTGGCGCGCCACCGGCAATTACTCATCACCCCACAGCAAAGCGGTTACCCTGGCGGCGAGGCAATCAGCCCGCAGGTATGGCGTGCCGACAGCTTCTACGCCATGGCTGAACTGCTGATGCGCGGCCTGGGCTGGGCCTGGCTGCCGCGGCACGTGGTGCAGTACCCGACCTACCAGGCGCACATGGTCGAACTGGACAGTGAGTGGCGCCCGCCGGCGCTGGTGGCGGAGCTGGCCTGGCGCCGCGATGAGCCACTGGGGCCCGCTGCGCAGTGGCTGGCCGAGCGCTTTGCAGTACACCTGCGTGCGATCGGGTAAACTTCGCCGCCATGAACAGAACACTCTATACCTTGCTGTTTCACCTGGGCCTGCCGCTGGTTGCGCTGCGCCTGTACCTGCGCGCACGCAAGGCGCCGGCCTATGGCCAGCGTATCGGTGAGCGCTTTGCCTTCAAGCTGCCGACCATGCGCCAGGGCGGCATCTGGGTGCATGCGGTGTCGGTGGGTGAGAGCATTGCTGCCGCGCCCATGGTGCGTGCCCTGCTCAAGGCCTACCCCGAACTGCCCATCACCCTTACCTGCATGACTCCCACCGGTTCCGAGCGTATTCGCGCCATGTTCGCCGACGAACCGCGCGTGCAGCACTGCTACCTGCCCTACGACCTGCCATGGGCGGCGGGGCGTTTTCTCGACCATGTGGGGCCGAAGCTGGGTATCATCATGGAAACCGAGCTGTGGCCGAACCACATCCACCAGTGCGCTAAACGTGGGATTCCGGTAGCGCTGGCCAATGCGCGGTTATCCGAGCGCTCGGCCCGTGGTTATGGGCGCTTTGCCAAGCTGACCCGGCCGATGCTGGCCGAAATGAGCCTGATTGCCGTGCAGACCGAAACCGAGGCGCAGCGTTTCCGTGACCTGGGTGCGCGCACTGAGTGCGTGCAGGTCACCGGCTCGATCAAGTTCGACCTGAAGATTGATGAGCAACTGCTACCACGTGCAAAGGCACTGCGTGAGCAGTGGGGTGCCGAGCAGCGCCCAGTGTGGATTGCTGCCAGCACCCATGAAGGCGAGGATGCGCTGATTTTGCAGGCGCACCGGCAGTTGTTGCAGGTGCATGGCGATGCCTTGCTGATCCTGGTGCCGCGCCATCCCGAGCGATTCAATGCGGTACACGCGTTGTGCAGCGAGCAATTCGCCACCGTGCGCCGTTCTGCTGGCACGCCGGTCGATGGGCAAACCCGGGTATTGCTGGGCGACACCATGGGCGAACTGCTGTTCCTGTATGCCTTGGCCGACATTGCCTTCGTCGGTGGCAGCCTGGTAGCGACCGGCGGGCACAACCCGTTGGAGCCTGCGGCGCTTGCCTTGCCGGTGCTCATGGGGCCGCATGTGTTCAACTTCCTAGAAATCAGCGCGATGCTGCGCGAGGCGGGGGCGTTGCAGCAGGTGGATGATACCGATGGACTGGCCGGTGCTGTGCGGCGTCTGGTCGAGCTGCCGCAGGATGCCCAACGCATGGGTGAGGCGGGCAGGGCGGTGATGCAGGCCAATCAGGGGGCGCTGCAGCGCTTGCTCGATGGGCTGAGTGCCTTGATCCGTTGATTTTTCGGTAAAATCACTCGAATGCCTATTCTAGAGTGGAGATATGTAACATTGGTTATTTTCTCCTGCCAGGAAAAGTATAATTTCCTACAGGTGGTTTATCATCGCTAGGAAACTTCCTACAAGTAGATTGTTAAAGTCAGAAGCATCCCACGCATTTGTCGGAGCGTTGTAGGACGCTGGTCTTATTGCATCGCGCTAGTATCACCTCATATTAAATTTTTATATGAGGTGGCGTGGTGTCTGATTCAGCTGATGGATGCAATACCAACGCTATTGAAAGTGGGCTCGCCTGCCTGATCACGTTGGCCCGTTATCATGATGTGGTCGTCTCTCCCGAGCAGTTGCAGCACGATCAGGCAGCAGCGGGTGAGCGATTTTCGACTGGCGCACTACTCCGAGCATTTCAGCAGCTTGGCCTCAGGGCCAAACATCGCAGCATCGATCCGAAGCGGCTCCAGCATACGCCACTGCCCGCTATTGCTGTGGATGCGTGTGGTGAGTATTTCATCATCGCCCGCGCGGAGGGTGAGCAGGTTCTGATACAAGACCCAGGTTCCCGCGTGCCGCAAGTGCTGACCTTGGCAGAACTCTCCATGCGCTGGTCAGGAGAACTCATTCTGGTTCGCACCGATGCCCACTTGCAGCAAGGGCTGACGCGTTTCGACCTGACTTGGTTCATCCCAGCCGTTGTGAAGTACAGGCGGCTATTTGGCGAAGTGCTCGTCGTTTCCTTGGTCATTCAGATATTGGCGCTGCTGACCCCTTTGTTCTTCCAAGTGGTAATGGACAAAGTACTTGTGCATCGTGGTTTGACCACGCTAGATGTTATCGCCCTGGGCTTGTTAGTCGTTGTTCTGTTTGAAACATTGCTGAGTGGGTTGCGTACCTATGTGGCAGCTCATACAGCATCCAGGATTGATGTCGAACTAGGTGCAAGACTGTTCAGGCACTTGGTCAATCTTCCCACCGCCTACTTTCAGGCCAGGCGAGTTGGTGACTCGGTTGCCCGAGTGCGAGAACTGGAGAACATAAGGAGTTTCTTGACCAACAACAGTGTCACGCTGTTGCTGGACGTGCTATTCACGGTGGTCTTCATCGCGGTCATGCTGCTTTATAGCGGCTGGTTGACGTTGGTCGTTGTCGGCTCGTTACCTTTGTATTTTCTCGTGTCCTTGATTGTTACCCCGCTGCTGCGGGCGCGGATTGATCAGAGTTTCCAACGCGGCGCCGAGAATCAAGCCTTTCTTGTGGAGGCGGTGAATGGCATCGATACGCTGAAGTCGATGGCCGTGGAACCGCAGATTACCCGGCGCTGGAACAATCAGTTGGCTGCTTATATCTCGGCCAGCTTCAAGACCCAGAACCTTTCCAACCTCGCGAATGAGAGCGTCGGCCTGATCGGCAAATTGGTCACGGTCGGTACGCTGTGGTTGGGCGCGCGCCTGGTGATCGACGGTGAGCTTACGGTGGGCGAACTGATCGCCTTCAACATGCTCGCGGGGCGCGTGTCGCAACCCATTATCCGTCTGGCCCAACTTTGGACCAGCTTCCAGCAGACAGGCGTATCGATTCAACGCCTGGGTGACATTCTCAACACCCGCACCGAGGTCAACCAAGTCAAGGGTACGGTGTTGCCAACACTGGTCGGGCAGATCGAGTTTGATCGTGTGTGTTTTCGCTATCACTCGGACGGGAGCGAAGTCGTGCGCGATGTCAGCCTGAAGATCGCCGCCGGAGAAGTGATCGGTGTTGTAGGTCGCTCGGGGTCAGGCAAGAGCACGCTGACACGCCTGATCCAGAGGCTCTACTCACCCGAGCGGGGGCGGATACTGCTCGACGGTGCTGACTTGGCGGTAGCCGATGTGGCTTCACTACGTCGGCAGATCGGTGTGGTGCTGCAGGAGAACGTGCTTTTTCGGCGCAGCGTGCGCGAGAACATAGCCCTCGGCAACCCGGCGGCACCGCTCGAAGAGGTCATCGCCGCAGCGACGCTGGCGGGGGCCCATGAGTTCATCCTCGAATTGCCGGATGGCTATGAAACGTTGGTCGGTGAGCACGGTGCCAGCCTGTCAGGCGGGCAACGACAGCGTATTGCCATCGCTCGGGCGCTATTCGGCAACCCGCGCATTCTGATTTTCGACGAAGCCACCAGTGCGTTGGACTATGAGTCCGAACGGATCATCCAGCAGAACATGGCGCGGATTTGTGCACAGCGCACAGTGATCATCATTGCCCACCGGCTTTCAGCTGTACGCCATACCGACCGCATCGTGGTTCTGGAGCGTGGGCAGATCATCGAGCAAGGGGCTCATGACGAGTTATTGGGCAACCCACAAGGCACCTACGCCTACCTGTATCGGCTGCAGCTTGGGGCTGCGGTATGAGCACAGCCTTCAAGGACCTCTTCGAGCGCCATCGGGAAGCGTGGCGAGGGGCCTGGCGACAGCGCCGACGCATGGATGGCCCCATCCGCGAACCTGATGAACTTGCCTTTTTGCCTGCGGCTCTGTCCCTGCAGGAAACGCCAGTACACCCCTTGCCGCGCTACCTGCAGTGGAGCCTGCTGACGTTCATCGGGCTGGCGCTTGCCTGGGCTTGCATTGGTGAGATCGACGTAGTTGCCAGTGCCGAGGGCAAGATCGTACCCAGCGGCAGGAGCAAGCTGATACAGGCCAACGAAGTCGCGGTGGTGCAGGGGATCCATGTCATCGATGGCCAGGCAGTGCGCAAAGGCGACGTGCTGGTTGAGCTGGAGGGGCAGTTAACCGAGGCCGATGTCAAGCGCCTGGGCAGCGAGCTGCTGGCGGCGCAGATCGACCAGGCACGCGCCAGCACCCTGTTGAGCGCACTCGACAAAGGCAAGGCGCCCGCCTCCCTGGCACCGCTGATACCGCTGGCCACGGCTGCGCAGCAGGCCGGAGCGCAGCGCTGGCTGGAGGGTCAGTACCTCGAGCTTCAGACCACGTTGGAACAGGCCGATGCTGAAATCGATCAGCGCGCTGCTGAGATCCGTTCTGCCCAAGGTCGAGCTGATTCGCTGCACCAATTGCTGGTGATCACCCGCCAACTGACGGCGGATTACAAGCAACTGTTCAGCGAAGCGGCCGTGGCCAAGCACACCTACCTTGAAAAAGAGCAGGCTCGCTTGGAGCAGGAGCGCGAACTGGTACTGCAGCGCTCGCGCATCGAAGAACTGGACGCTGCCCGGCTTGCTGCTCAGCACCGTCGTAGCGGTGCCATTGCTCAACTGCGCAGAGCCATGCTTGACCTTGACGGTGATGCGCAGCGGCGCATTGCAACCCTTGAGCAGGAATTGAACAAGGCCGAGCAGCGCAATCGCCTCAAGGTACTGACATCGCCTGTTGACGGAACCGTTCAACAATTGGCCATCCATACGCAAGGTGGTGTGGTTACACCCGCGCAAACGCTGATGGTGGTTGTACCCACGGGGCAGCCCGTGGAAGTGGAAGTAAAGATCGAGAACAAAGATATCGGGTTTGTATATCCGGGGCAGTCTGTGGAGGTGAAAGTCGAAACCTTTACTTTCACCAAATACGGGGTTGTGCCGGGTGTGGTCCAAAGCGTTTCACATGACGCCATTGAAGACGAGCGGCGAGGATTAATTTATAGCGCAAGGATTAAGTTAAGTAAGGGAGCGTTGCGCGTAGGTGGTAAAACTTTGCCGTTGACAGCGGGGATGTCAGTGCGTGCGGAGGTTATTGTAGATAGGCGCAGAGTTATAAGTTACTTCTTGAGCCCCTTGCGGCGGCACATGCAAGAAAGCTTGAAGGAGCGCTAGGTGGCTATAGAAATATTCTGTTGGCTTTGTTTGTGGGCTTGGGCTTTTTTAAGGGTTTGCTTTGTCCTTTGCAACGCTATGTTAATGAAAGTCATGGAGAGCGCTAGATGAGCTGTGAAAAAGCAGGGCGTGTTTTTTTAAGGCAGCGTGGGGTGCGCTAAGACTTTGCAGTGCTGCAATACTGATTGTACTGGGTTTCTGGTTTGCCGCCATGATCGTGATCTCCGCGCCTTGGAAGGCTCGGGAGAGTGTAACTGCCGGCCCTATGGTGTGCGGGACACTATCGAACGTTGTTTATGAGTTTCCTAGAAGTTATGTGATTTATTGGCCAGAATATGAAGGGAAAAGCTCTTGGGAGGTCGGCTTCACTCAAAACAAGAAAGGGTGTGATGCAAACCTGAGGTCGCTTTATATGGCAATGAGCTGGCCGGAAATGCAGCCTGTCTCACACAGTCAAGCGACGTCATTTAGTTTTGACGGTATATCAGTAGCCATTGAGCCATGGCAGCATGGTGAAGCTGGGCTGAGGAGGCAGCTTCACCACTATCTTCGCAAGACGTCCGTAGAAAAAGTTAAGGCTGTAAAATTTAACGAGGCCCTTGGTTTGAATTTTCTAGTGGGGGTCGATAGCGCATTTCCTAGTAATCGTAAAGGTTTTTTCTGGTCTGAGTCTAATGAGCGCATGCAGTATGTCGGTCATTGCAACTGGGTGGAGTATAAGTCCAGTTATACGCGTTGCTATTTAGAGTTCTTGATGCCAGGAGAGCAAAGTATCGTAGAGGTGGAGTTTCTATGGGGGAGGCTAGCTGAGTGGCATAACATTGTTTCAGGGGTAAGTGAGTTTCTTGTTGGTGGTGTTAAATATGGAGTCAGTAAATGATTAGAATCGAAGTTTCCGATGTTGATGAGGCGCATACCGCTTTGCGTGAGAAGGGGCCAGATGCAATGTATGATGTGCTGGCGAAAAAGGGTGATAAATATGCGGTGCTTGCAAATGGCGTCGCGCGAGGTGATTCTTTAGCCGGTGTTGCAGCAATAAATTATATGAAGTCAGTCGCGGCGGGGGTAGGCCGCTCCATGCAAGAAACTGATGTGGACCACGTCAGGGCTCGTATGGCAGATGGCTATCTGGAAGTGTTGCTGAAAAAAGTCAATAAGGGTCCGCTGATTGAGCAGGTGAGCCAGCAAGAAGTTGCGAAGTTTCATAAAGAAGCATTCGAGAGTCTTGGGTATCCAGAAAAAGCATGGACGCTGAAGCCTGTGTTTGACGTGATGGCTGCCGAACACCGAGAAGCTTATTGGCAGCATGTACTTTCCTCTGCGGGAAATCTGACAGATGAGTTTGTGCTGTCTTTTCATACCCATCGGATGATGGCGATGGCATCCGTAATCGCTCCCACCGAGGGTCGTTCGCTTGCCAAGGAGTGGGTGTCCCGAATCGAATCACCCATGGGCGCTTCAGAGATTTTCAGTGCTGCCGCAACATCACTGTTCAATTCTATTGAAGGTAGTTTCAAAGCGCTGTTCAGCTCAGAGGCCATAATCGACCAAAACCTACAGATCGAAATCACCCCTACAACCGAATCTCGCCGCGACCTCCAAGGCCAGGACGACATCCGCAACGACGTCTCCAATGGCTACGTCGACCGTCGTTTGACCCACAGTATCGCCTTCACCGACAGAACCCTCGACAACACCGACTTCACCTCCGCTCAGTTGGGCAGCCTGGCCACCGGGGGTGTGCGCCCTGGTGAGCTTCAGCTCGACCTTAACGTGCGACCCAACCAATACCTGGCTCAGTTTTACCGTGATGAAAGTGAGCAGCCGGACTTCAGCCTGCGCAACGCCGTGGTGCTCAATGGGCTGGCAGCAATGACCACGGTGAATACATTTGTCGATCCGCTTTTGCTTGACCTGAGCGGCCAAGGCGCCGGCCTGACGGGCATCGAGGATGGCGTACTGTTCGATATTGATAACAGTGGGTCACTGCGCCGCACCGGCTGGGCTGACAGGCAGACCGGCATGCTGGTGCATGACGATGGCTCGGGGCAGGTCAGCAACATCAGCCAGCTGTTCTCCGAATACTACGGTGGCAAAGCAGGCAGCGATGGCCGCTCCGGCGAAACACCGTTCAAGGACGGCTTCGCCGCCCTGGCAAGCGTGGATGCAAACGCCGATGGCGCCATCAACGTTGAAGATGCTGTGTGGGCGCAATTGAAAGTGTGGGTCGATGGCAACCACGACGGGCGTGCCGAAGCCAGCGAGTTGAAGGCATTGCAGGAGCATGGCATTAGCCAAGTCAAGCTCGGTCAGGTCGAGCCGGTGGGAGAGGCACGTCAGGGTAACCAGGTCATTTCCCGAGGCACCTTCACCGTCAATGGTGAGGACCGTGAAGTACTGGCGGTGAAGTTCCTCGCCGATACCGTCGGCAATCGGATCGAAGCTCAGGAGGGTGGTACGCTACTGACTTCATCAAGCGGGCCCATTTCCCGACGGGCTTACATCAGCCAGAACCCTCAAGGCAGCGCGTTGGACGCCGCAGCGCTCGGTGTTCAGACACTGTACGGCGCCGAAGGCGATGATGTCCTGTCCGCTGCCCCAGGTGGCAGCTGGCTGGTTGGTGGCGGTGGCAGCAATACATACAACGGCGGGGCGGGCGATGACGTCTTCGTGATCAGTGCCAGTGACGACTGGGTGAACATGCACGGCAATGGTGGGCGTGACACTGCGCTGATCGTGGGGGAGCATGGTGTTGGGCTGAATATGGCCAAGGCCGGGCTGACCATCGCGCAAGGAGGGCGGGGTAAGGATATCATCGCCAGCGGCGGTCAACGCGGAGTTTTCATCAAGGGTGGTTCGGGCGATAGCTTGCTGATCGGTGGCGGCGGCAACGATGTACTGGTCGGTGGCAGTGGCCGCAACGACATCATTGGCGGTACCGGCAAATCCGTTATCTATGCAGGCCCCAACGGTGATCGCATTCAGGCCTCGGCCGGCGGCAGCATTATTTATGCTGGCGGTGGCGGGGATCGGATTACGGGTGGGGCGGCCGATGACGTGATCGAAGCCGGTCGGGGTGATGCCACGATCGATGGAGGCGCGGGAACCAACTTGGTCAGCTTGCATGGTGCACACGACGAGTACCTGATCACACGTACCGAATCGGGTCACCAGATCACCGACACCGTAGCGGGGCGAGATGGCCGCCTGACCTTGAGCAACATCCAGAAGATCAGCTTCGCCGACATTGCCGCTATCGATCTTCTCAGCGCGGGCGCTATGCCAATTGGCGACAGGCTCTCGTCTGAGCAACTGGCTACATTCACCACCACTGATACCGCGCTGATAGTCCCTGCAACGGCGCTGCTGGCCAATGACCAGCCATTCAACAGCAGCGGGCCGTTGCGCATCGCGTCGGTCAGTGCTGGCAAGGGTGCAACAGTGCGGCTGAACGAGCAGGGTGATGTAGAGGTCACGCCGTTGCCTGGCTATGACGGTGATGTCAGTTTCCGCTATGGCCTGGTCGATGCGGCCGGCAACGCCTCCATGAGCGTGACTGAGGTGGGCAGCGGTGCATCGGCACCCTTGCGCGCGACGGTAACGTTGCGTCACGAACTATCGCCTGGTGACCCGCTCTCTGGGCGACAGTGGTATCTCGACGAGATCGATGTCGCGCCAGTGTGGCGTGATTTCACGGGCAAGGGGGTGCGGATCGGGCAGTTCGAGCCGGGTGGAGAATTTGCCGTTGCGCCGGAAATTTTCGATATAGAGCACCCTGATCTCAAACCCAATATTGATCCCATCTGGCTGCAAACCCAACGCACCAATGGCACGCTGCCTGCTCTGGCGTCCAATCACGCTACTCAAGTAGCGGGTGTCATGGTCGGAGCGCGCAATGATCAAGGGGGGATCGGTGTCGCTTACGATGCGACGATTGGTGGGCATTACCTAGCCAACAAGGGCGACGACTTGACCAACTTGAGCCAGATGGTCAATTACGACATTGCCAACAACAGTTGGGGGTTCAAAACTGACTTCGCACTCGGGAATGTATCGGAAGGAAAGGTCGATACCGCTCTAGCGCTGGCTTTCAGTACTACACTTGCGGCCACCAATGGTCGTGGTGGACTTGGCACCATCGTCGTCGCCTCTGGCGGCAATCAGCGCAACAAAGGTGGTAGTGCGCAAGGCTCGCTGACCAACAACAACCGCCATGCCATTGAAGTTGCGGCCATCAATGCAAAGGCAGACCTCTCGCTGTTGCAAGCTGCTACTGCACCCTTTTCCAACCCAGGCTCCAGCTTGCTGGTCGCCGCGCCAGGGAGCCATGTGTTGTCCACTGGCGTCAGCCTTGAAGCGGAGCGGGGTGCATCGGTGGGCAGTGCCTACAGCACGACCCAGGGCACCAGCTTCGCCGCGCCGATTGTATCAGGCGTAGTGGCGTTGATGCTGCAGGCCAATCCGGGCCTCGGTTACCGAGATGTTCAGCAGATCCTCGCACTGTCTGCTCGCAAGGTGGATGACGCATCTACCCAGTGGGCTTACAACGCAGGGCGCAACTGGAATGGCGCAGGCATGCACACCAGTCACGACTACGGTTTCGGCATGATCGACGCCCGTGCGGCGGTGCGCCTTGCCGAGTCCTGGGGGAGCCAGGCGACCAAGGCCAATGAACGATTACTGACCATCACCAGTGAGCCACTGGCTCAACAGGTTGCGGCAGGGCAAATTGTGACATTGTCCCTGACGCTGCCGGCTGATGTGCTGGTGGAGCATGTGGAGGTCGATGTCCACTCGATGGTGGGCCGCCTTGGTGACATGGCGCTCATGCTGGTTTCGCCTGGTGGCACGCGGAGCGTGTTGCTCGATCGCGCGGGCAAGGCACCGGGCTCTGGCGATGACGATCTGGGCGATTCGCGCTCGGGGGCGTTCAAGTACGGGTTCGTGTCGACCCATCATCGTGCAGAGCGCTCGGCAGGAGTGTGGCAACTCGAGGTGCGCAATGCTGACGCTGGCTTACCGTTGACGCTCGATCGTTGGGCGTTGCGCCTTGTTGGTAGTCCCGACACGCTCGATGATGTTTATTACTTCACTGACGAATACCCTAACCTGGCGGCAGAAAACGTTGGACGGGCGCAGCTTGACGATGCAAGCAGCGGCACCGCAGGCGGGCGCAACACGTTGAATGCGGCGGCTGTAAGTCGAGGTATTTCGGTGGATCTGAACAGCGGCAGCGCCACTATTGCCGGGGCGGCGCTCACCATAACACCAGGTTCGGTGCATAACCTCATCAGTGGTGACGGCGACGATACGTTGATTGCCGGGTCTGCCGGAGCGCTTCTCGATGGCGGGCGCGGTTACAACCTGCTCAAAGGCGGGGCAGGTACTGACCGCTATGTTATCCACAGGCGTGCAGCCGGCAACGATGTTCTCGAACACTTCGATGCTTCTCGTGAAGTAATTGACCTGGTCGGCTTCGGCGGGCGTAGGTTTACTGACCTGCAGATACAGCAGGACGGCAATGCAATTGTGCTAGACCTTGGCAATGGGCAGGCACTGAAGCTCGTGGGCAAGACTGTCGCTGAACTCCAGTCAGCGAACTTCCGCTTCCTTGACACCTTCACGGCCGCGCCGGGCTACTTCGAGGGCAGCCCTGAAGGGCAGATGCTCCCGCCTGTCAGCGCGAATGTTCTGCTTAACGGTGGTGCAGGTGGCGTGTCGCTGACAAGCGACGAGTCGGGACAGCTGGTGGCTTCTTTGACAGGCACGATCTATGCCCCACCAACGGTGGCGCCCAGCGTGTTCATGGTGGCCAAACAAGACGGTGTGAGCGATTACAAGAACACCTTGCGCGGGTTCCGGCACGGAATTGACAAGATAGACGTTAGCCAGCTAGGCATCAGTCGCTTCGAGGATCTTCAGGTCAATAAAGCCCAGCGTTTCATGCTCAATGACTTTGCGCAGATTCATGGTGTGGCTGTTGATACCCAGGCATCGCCAGGGCAGGAGGGTATCGTTAACCTGTTGTACCTGGATACGCTCGAAGTTGCGCAAGTGACAGCGCAGGACTTTATCTTTGCACAGCCGGCAATCGTCACATCTGAAGAGGCTGCCGTGCCTGAGGCATTAGCCCTTTCTGCAACGGTTCCTCTGGTTGCAGTCGAGCGCTCGCTACCGAGTCTGGGTGCTCTCGTTGATGCAATGGCTGCATTCGCCCCTGAGCCAGCAGGCCCTGCGTTGTTCGGGGATACATCGGCGCAACGCATCGACTCGACGATTGCCGTAGCGGCCTAGTCGTTGCCCTGTAGCGGTTGGAGCGATGTTTGATGGCCTTATCGCTGGCAAGCCAGCCCCCACAGTTTGCATCACTGGCTTCAGGCCTGGTGTGGTATCTGTAGGAGCGGGCTTGTCCGCAAAAAATCCAACATCTATCTCAAGGGCGGCGCTCGAAGTTCTTCGCCGCGGCAGCCGCCAGGTCCGGTGGCAGGAAGTCCTTGTCCGGGTTGTAGTCCGCTTTCAGGTAACGCTTGAGGTCCTGCAGGTCTTGCGGGCTCAGGGTGCCGGCTGCCTGCTTCAGGCTCAGGTTGTCGAGAATGTAGTCATAGCGGCTGTTGTTGTAGTCGCGCACCGAGGTGTACAGCTGGCGCTGGGCATCGAGCACGTCGACGATGTTGCGTGTACCGACCTGGTAACCGATTTCGGTGGCTTCCAGCGCACTCTGGTTGGAGATGATCGACTGCTTGCGCGCCTGTACCTGCTCTACATCGGTGTTCACCGCGCGGTGCAGGTTGCGGGTGTTTTCCACCACCTGGCGGCGCAGGCTTTCGCGTTGCTGCTCGCTCTGGCTCAGGCGCTGGTAGGCCTCGCGCACCTGCGAGCTGGTCAGGCCGCCGCTGTAGATCGGGATGTTCAGTTGCAGGCCGATGCTGGTCTGCTCGACATCGCCGCCGTAGCGCGTGACGGGGGCTGGTGCGGGGTTGGTGAAACCGAAGTTGTCGTTGTCACCTTTCTGGTACTTGGCCACTGCGTCAAGGGTCGGCGCATGGCCGGCCTTGCGCTGGCGCAGGGTTTCTTCGGCGGCGGAAACCGCGTAGTTGGTCGCCAACAGGTTGAGGTTCTGGCGACCAGCGGTTTCTACCCAGGCCTTGGCGTCGTTAGGTGTAGGCACCTGCACCGGTAGGGTGTGCACCACCCCCTGGATCGAGGTGTATTCGCGGTTGGTCAGGGTCACCAGGGCCTCGAAGGCGTCTTGCACCTGGCGTTCGGCGATGATCCGGTTGGCCCGGGCGGTGTCGTAGCTGGCTTGGGACTGCAGCACGTCGGTCTTGTCGGAAAGGCCGACGTCGAAGCGTTCGTTGGACTGGTCCAGCTGGCGTTTGAAGGCCGCTTCCTCGGCCTTGGTCGCGGCCAGGTTGTCCTGTGCGCGAAGTACGGCGAAGTAGTTCTGCGCGGTTTGCAGGATCAGGTTCTGCTCGGTCGCCGACAGCTCCAGCGCTGCCTGTTCGTTGACCGCTTCGGCCGCTTGCAGCTGGAACCAGCGGTCAGCGCGGAAGATCGGCTGAGCCAGGGTGGCGCTCCAGGTGTTGCCGCTGCGGTTGCTGGTGGTCGATGGTTCGTCCAGCTTGGTGCGCGTGTTCAGCATTTCGGCGCCGGCCGACAGGTTTGGCAGCAACCCGGCACGGGCTTGGGGCACCACCTCTTTGCGGGCGCCGTAATCGGCGCGTGCCGCCGCCAGGTCGGCGTTGTTGTCGACCGCTTCCTGATAGACGCTGACCAGGTCGGTCTTTACTGATTGGGGCACGTCCGCTGCCCAGACCACTCCGTTGGACGCACAAGACACGGCTATCGCCAGTGAGAGTTTGCGCAGCATAGAGGCAATCCTTGTACGAAATTTAATTACTGAACTGTTGAGTATCGCGCGACGGGCCAGTGTAGTGCCATGCGCACCCGGCAACAATCGCTTGGTGTGCCTTTCATCATCCGCGCATTTACCCGCTTGGCTTTGCCGACCACTCCAGTCTAGACTGCGCAGGTTCTTGTCGGGGTGCCTTGAAGCAAAGGCTGAGATCGCAGAGGTGCGGATCCCGTTGAACCTGATCAGGTTAGCGCCTGCGTAGGGAACAAGATTGCTCGCCTTCCCGGGGAGCCTCTTGTGCCAGGTCCGGGATTGTCACAGCTGCATGCAGCTTCAGGCACCCCTATACCCGGCACTGCACTCCAAAGAGGGTGCGTCCGCGCGTTTCAGGTTCACCCCGACATTCCACTGCTAGGAAGCCGTCTGGAGAGCCTGTGATGACCAAACAAGAAAAAGCGATCAACCTCAGCGAATCGGCACAAGTCGATCAGCAGTCCGTGCAACCGTTCCCGCGTTCGCGCAAGGTCTATGTCGAAGGCTCGCGCCCGGACATCCGTGTACCCATGCGTGAAATCAGCCTGGATGACACCCCTACCGATTTTGGTGGCGAGACCAATGCCCCGGTGCTGGTGTACGACACCTCCGGCCCATACACCGACCCCAACGTGATCATCGACGTGCGCAAAGGCCTGGCCGACGTGCGTTCAGCGTGGATCGACGCCCGTGGTGACACCGAGCGCCTGGACGGCCTGAGCTCCGACTTCGGCCAGCAGCGCCTGAACGACGCCGAGCTGGCCAAGCTGCGTTTCGCCCATGTGCGCAACCCGCGTCGTGCCAAGGCGGGTGCCAACGTCTCGCAGATGCACTATGCCCGCCAGGGCATCATCACCGCCGAGATGGAATACGTGGCCATCCGCGAAAACATGAAGCTGCAGGAGGCCCGCGCAGCTGGCCTGCTCAAAGAGCAGCATGCTGGCCACAGCTTCGGTGCCAACATCCCGAAGGAAATCACCCCCGAATTCGTCCGCCAGGAAATCGCCCGTGGCCGCGCGATCATTCCGGCCAACATCAACCACCCGGAAGTTGAGCCGATGATCATCGGCCGCAATTTCCTGGTGAAGATCAACGGCAACATCGGCAACAGCGCCTTGGGGTCCTCGATCGAGGAAGAAGTGGCCAAGCTGACCTGGGGCATCCGCTGGGGCTCGGACACGGTCATGGACCTGTCCACCGGCAAGCACATTCACGAAACCCGCGAGTGGATCATCCGCAACTCGCCGGTGCCGATCGGCACCGTGCCGATCTATCAGGCCCTGGAAAAGGTCAACGGCGTGGCCGAGGACCTGACCTGGGAGCTGTTCCGCGACACACTGATCGAGCAGGCCGAGCAGGGGGTGGACTACTTCACTATTCACGCCGGTGTGCTGCTGCGTTATGTGCCGCTGACCGCCAAGCGTGTCACCGGTATCGTCAGCCGTGGGGGCTCGATCATGGCCAAGTGGTGCCTGGCGCATCACAAGGAAAACTTCCTGTACACCCACTTCGACGAAATCTGCGAAATCATGAAGGCCTACGACGTCAGCTTCTCGCTGGGCGACGGCCTGCGCCCTGGCTCGATTGCCGACGCCAACGACGCCGCGCAGTTCGGTGAGCTGGAAACCCTCGGCGAACTGACCAAGATTGCCTGGAAGCACGACGTGCAATGCATGATCGAAGGCCCTGGCCACGTGCCGATGCAATTGATCAAAGAGAACATGGACAAGCAGCTGGAGTGCTGCGACGAAGCGCCGTTCTACACCCTCGGCCCACTGACCACCGACATTGCTCCGGGCTACGACCACATCACTTCGGGTATTGGTGCGGCGATGATCGGCTGGTTCGGTTGCGCCATGCTGTGCTACGTCACGCCCAAGGAACATTTGGGCCTGCCGAACAAAGACGACGTCAAGACCGGCATCATCACCTACAAGATCGCCGCGCATGCCGCCGACCTTGCCAAGGGCCACCCAGGTGCGCAGATTCGCGACAACGCCCTGTCGAAGGCGCGTTTCGAGTTCCGTTGGGAAGACCAGTTCAACCTTGGCCTTGACCCGGACACGGCCCGTGCCTTCCACGACGAGACGCTGCCGAAGGAGTCGGCCAAGGTCGCGCACTTCTGCTCGATGTGCGGGCCGAAGTTCTGCTCGATGAAGATCACCCAGGAAGTGCGTGAGTACGCCGCCAAGATCGAGGCCGTGGATGTGACGGTCGAAGAAGGCATGCGTGAGCAGGCCGAGCGGTTCCGCCAGGAAGGCAGCCAGCTGTACCACAAAGTGTAAGAACGCTGGGGCCGCTTAGCGGCCCTTTCGCGACACAAGGCCGCTCCCACAGGGACCGCACAAGGCTCAAGGCCTGCGCGGCCACTGTGGGAGCGGCCTTGCGTCGCGATTTGAGGACGAAGTCCTTGCCAAGAACACCAACAACATTGCCGGCGAGCGCCAACCATGACATCACCCAGCCAATTCTCCCCCGACCACCCGGTCCCCACCCACCAGCGTATCTTCGGTGCCCGCGACCTGTTCTCGCTGTGGTTCTCCCTAGGCATTGGCCTGATGGTGCTGCAAGTCGGTGCCATGCTGGCGCCAGGCCTGGGCCTTGCCGGCGCGGTGCTGGCCATCGCCCTGGGCACCGGTGTCGGTGTGCTGTTGCTGGGCGCCGCCGGGGTGATCGGCAGCGACACCGGCCTGTCCGCCATGGGCACGTTGAAACTCAGCCTGGGCAGCCATGGCGCGCGTTTGCCGGCGTTGCTCAACCTGCTGCAACTGGTGGGCTGGGGCGCGTTCGAAATCATCGTCATGCGCGATGCTGCCAGCCTGTTGGGCGCGCGAGCCTTCGGTGAGGAGAGTGCCTGGAACAGCCCGATGCTGTGGACCCTGTGTTTCGGTGCGCTAGCCACCTTGCTGGCCGTCAGCGGGCCACTGGCCTTCGTGCGCAAGGTGCTGCGCGCCTGGGGGATCTGGTTGCTGCTGGGCGCTTGCGTCTGGCTCACCTGGAACCTGTTCGCCAAGGCCGACCTGGCTGATCTGTGGAGCCGCGCGGGTGACGGTTCGATGTCCCTGGCGGTGGGCTTTGATATCGTCATCGCCATGCCGCTGTCCTGGTTGCCACTGATTGCCGACTACTCGCGTTTCGCCCGCAACGGCAAGCATGTGTTCGGTGGCACGGTCGTGGGCTATTTCATCGGCAACACCTGGCTGATGAGCCTGGGCGTGGCCTACACCCTGGCTTTCGCCGCCAGTGGCGAAGTCAATGCGCTGCTGCTGGCGCTGGCGGGGGCCGGCATGGGTATCCCGTTGCTGCTGATTCTGCTGGATGAGTCGGAAAAAGCCTTCGCCGACATCCACTCGGCGGCAGTTTCAACCGGTGTGCTGCTGCCGCTGAAGGTCGAGCACCTGGCACTTGCGATCGGCGTGCTGTGCACCTTGATCGCCCTGCTGGCCCCCTTGGCCCAGTATGAGAACTTCCTGTTGCTGATCGGTTCGGTATTCGCGCCGCTGTTCGGTGTGGTGCTGATGGACCATTACGTGATCCGTCGTCGTCGCCTGCCTGCGCAAATCGATGGCTTGCACTGGCAAGCGCTGGTGGCCTGGTTTGCGGGTGTGGCGGCCTATCACCTGATTGCCGCTAATGCACCGGAACTGGGCGCTACCCTGCCAGCATTGCTGCTGGCAGGTGTGCTGCATGGGCTGCTAAGCCTCAGCCGCGGCCGGGAAACAGCTCAGGCTTGAGCACGCCATTGAGGCGTGGGTAGGGGATCTTCAATTCCACGTGGCCCATGGAGTAGGGCGCGATGGCATAGACCTCGTACTTGACCACTACCGCGCCGTACGTCAGGGCGATGTGCGGCGACTTCTTGAACGGCCAGGTTTTGACGAACTCGGCGTCCTTGTCCATGCCCACGCTCATCAACCAGGCGCGGTGTGACTCCTCGACGGTTTTCCAGAAGGTGTCCTCCTGGCCCGGCACCAACATGTCCTGCAGGGTCAGTACCTTGTCCAGCTTGCGCGAGTAGTTGATGAAGCCACGCCCCGGCATGCCGTGGGCGCCACCGCTGTCCAGGTAGCTGGACAACTCGATGATCACCAGCCCGTCATGCTGCTCGCGTACCTTGGCCTGCAAGTAGCTGCTGTTACGTTTGTCGGCATTGGCCAGGTATTGCTGTTCGTAGGCCTGCAGGGTGCTTGGCGCGGTGCCATGCTGATTGTCTTCGGTCAATTGCAGCAGGCGTTTTTCAACGATGCCATCGAGCTTGGGCAGGGCCGGGAAGTGGACCATGTCGATATTCACCAGCGGGCAGTCACGCTCGCTGCAGCCGGGTTTGACATGCTCCCAGGCGTCGCGCTTGACCTCGAGCGGAGCCCGGTAGTTGGGCGTGAACAGGCTCTGGCAGGCGCCTAGAGCGAGTGCCAGCACGGCCACGGAAGTCAGTTTGACAAGTGTCATGATGATCCTTGCAGAACAGGGAAAAGTCGGCCTTTGACCGTCTGCGCGGCCTTCAGTTCGCCACTAAGCTAACAGAGTGAAGACCTGCTGTCCCGAGTGCGCCAGCGGTTGCCAGAAAGGGATGAAACCGGCAGGCGTGCAGAGTAGGATGGCGCGAAGCAGTATTCGAGGTAATGAGGATTTCCATGTCAGACGCGTTGAACTCAGTGCCCAAGGGCTTCGAAATCATCGAGCGGGCCAATTGCTTCCAGGGCTTTTACAAGCTCGACAAGCTACGCCTGCGCCATGAGTTGTTTGCCGGGGGCATGGGCCGCGAGATCAGCCGTGAACTGTTCGTGCGCCATGATGCCGTGTGCGTGCTGCCGTACGACCCGTTGCGCGATGAAGTGGTGCTGATCGAACAGTTCCGTGTGGGTGCACTGGACAAGGTCGATAACCCCTGGCTGATCGAAATGGTTGCCGGGCTGATCGACAAGGACGAGCAACCCGAGGAAGTCGCTCACCGCGAAGCTGAGGAAGAAGCTGGCCTGACATTCAGCGCCCTGTGGCCTATGACGCGTTACTTCCCGTCGCCTGGCGGTAGTGACGAATATGTTCACCTGTTCCTTGGCCGTTGCAGCAGCCAGGGCGCGGGCGGCCTGCATGGCCTGGAAGAAGAGGGTGAAGACATCCGTGTGCGTGTGTGGTCGTTCGAGGATGCCTTGCAGGCGGTGCGCGACGGGCGCATCTGCAACGCAGCGACCATCATTGGCCTGCAATGGCTGGCGCTGAACCGTGACGAAGTACGAGGTATGTGGAAGTGAACCTGCTGCGTGAGCGCTATCGAGTCGACCTGGTCGGGCTGCAGGCAGCCTGCGAGGCCAACTACGCCCGGCTGATGCGTCTGTTGCCTGACATGCGCACCACTCAAAGCTCGCGCCGTATCGGTATGACCCAGGGCGACCAGATGCTCGGTGTGCTGGTGCTCGACGTGGTGCTGGCCTGCCCATACACCACCACGTTGCACGTGCGCCAGGAACACAGCCTGCCGTGGTTGCCCGTGCCGCACCTGGAGGTGCAGGTGTACCACGATGCACGCATGGCCGAAGTGGTCAGCGCCGAACACACCCGGCGCCTGCGCAGTATTTACCCCTACCCGAACGCGGCCATGCATCAGCCGGACGAAAAGGCCCAGCTCAACCTGTTCCTCGGTGAATGGCTCAGCCACTGCCTGGCCTGTGGCCATGAACTGGCAAGTGTTCGCTGAATTGTGACGTGGGTCGGTTGCGGGTGTTTGCTCGTGACCTTCGCGCAGCCATAATTCGTGCTGAAATCGTTCGAGGAGATGGCCGTTGTCGCCGCCAGACCAATCCCGCCCCGTGCATGTGGTGCAACTGACTGATGCCCACCTGTTCGCCGACCCGGCCGGCAGCATGCTGGGCCTGAAAACCCGTGACAGCCTGCGCCATGTGGTGGCCCAGGTGCGGCGCGAGCAGCCGCTTGTCGATTTGTTGCTGTGTACGGGCGACCTGTCCCAGGACGCCAGCGTTGCATCCTATGAAGCGTTTCGTGAACTGACCGCAACGTTTGCCGCGCCCACCCGCTGGTTGCCGGGCAACCATGACGAGGCCCAGGTGATGGCGCACGTGGCGCCAGAGCTGGTACAAGCGGTCACCGATATGGGTACGTGGCGCGTCATCATGCTCAACACCGCCGTGCACGGCGCTACCCACGGGTTTCTCGAAGATGGCCAGTTGGCCGTGTTGAAAGAAGCCTTGAAAGATGCGGGCGAGCGGCATTGCCTGGTGTGTTTCCACCATCAGCCGGTGGACATTGGCTGCGCCTGGATCGCGCCGATCGGCTTGCGCAATGCCCAGGCGCTGTTCGACATTGTCGAGGGTTATCCACAGGTGCGGGCCTTGCTGTGGGGGCATGTGCATCAGGAGTGGGATGAAGTACGCGGGGGGCGGCGTTTGCTGGCTACTCCGTCGACCTGTATCCAGTTCGCCGCACGCAGCGAAGACTTCAAAGTGAGCG
Organism: Pseudomonas sp. NBRC 111132; assembly: GCF_001320565.1. NCBI lineage: Bacteria > Pseudomonadati > Pseudomonadota > Gammaproteobacteria > Pseudomonadales > Pseudomonadaceae > Pseudomonas > Pseudomonas sp. NBRC 111132. The sequence continues at coordinate 605 of NZ_BCBI01000054.1, read as the reverse complement.
AAGAACAGCCGGGCTACCGCTGGTTGCGTCTGCATGCCGACGGGCGGCTGGAAACCGGGGTGGAGCGGGCGCTGGACTTCGCTGTGAAACTCGACTTCGATAGCCCAGGGTATTGAAGAAATTGTTGCGAAACCCGTGACACTGCGTCAAAACCCGGCGAACGCGCTACACTGCGCGTCCCTGCGCCCGCACCATCAGGCGCGAAGCCACAGATTCCGGGGGCAGCATGTCGGGTTCCATCCTCTATATCCATGGCTTCAACAGCTCGCCGCTTTCGACCAAGGCGCGCCAGCTCGAAGCCGTGATGCAGCAACTGGGCTTGTCGGCCCAGCTACGTGTGCCCGCCTTGCACCACCACCCACGCCAGGCCATCGCCCAGCTCGAAGCGGCCATCGCCGAACTTGGTGCGCCACTGTTGGTGGGCAGTTCGCTCGGCGGCTACTATGCCACCCATCTGGCCGAGCGCCATGGCCTCAAGGCGTTGCTGGTCAACCCGGCGGTAACCCCGCACAAGCATTTCGACGGTTACCTGGGCACCCAGCGCAATCACTACAGCGGTGAAACCTGGGAGCTGACCCACGACCACGTGCAGGCACTGGCCGAGC
>NZ_BCBI01000053.1:0-45657 GCF_001320565.1 Pseudomonas sp. NBRC 111132 | reverse complement strand
TCAGGGCTGCCGCTGCAGCGGGTTGGTTGGCCTGAGCAGGTGCAGCATCCTGGCGGATCGGTGCTTGTGTCTCGGCGCCAGTCAGCGCTGCGGCCGCGACGGGTTGGTTGGCCTGAGCAGGTGCAGCATCCTGGCGGATTGGTGCTTGTGTCTCGGCGCCGGTCAGCGCTGCGGCCGCGACGGGCTGGCTGGCCTGAGCAGGTGCAGCATCCTGGCGGATCGGTGCATGTGTCTCGGCGCCGGTCAGCGCTGCCGCTGCCACGGGCTGGTTGACTTGAGCAGGTGCGGCATCCTGGTGGATCGGTGCGTGTGCCTCGGCGCCGGTCAGTGCTGCCGCTGTTACAGGCTGATTGCTCTGCGCAGGAGTCGCGTGCTGTCGAATAGGTGCAGGTGCAGGTGCAGGTGCAGGTGCAGGTGCAGGTGCAGGTGCAGGTGCAGGTGCAGGTGCAGGCGCTTCAGCGTTCGCTTTCATCGGTGTGACCAGTGGCTGGCCATGAGCTGCAGCTTGCGTATTTTCGCCCGGGGCGGCCATCAAGTTGCCTGGGTGTCCGCCCAGTGGAGCAAGAGCATCGGCGGGCGCCGGCATTGGAGTAACTAGCGGCTGACCACTCTGTGCTTGAGCGCCTGCTGTTGCGACATCACTCTGGAGCATCGAGCGCACACTTGAGCCGGGCTCATAGCGTTCAGGCTTGCCGTTCGCGGCCACATCAGCGTTGTAGTTGTCAGCCATGTGGTCGGAAGCGATCATCATCCCTGGGACGACCGAAACGTTGCCGGCGAATTTGGTGGCGGCTGCGGCCTCCCGAACGGCTGTCTTCGCAGTTGCCGAGGCGACTTTCGCAGTTTCTGCAGCTTCTGCCACATGTTCACCATTCACCACTCGCGAGGCCTGACCTCGGTTACGGAGAAGTGCCGGTATCTCATGGCCTGCAGCGTTGGCGACGCGTGCAGCCTGCGCAACCTCTGTACCAGCTTCTGCGGTCTTAAGTGCTGCCTCTGCCCCTCTTGCTGCCATCACAGCCCTACCAGCTTGCGCGCCTTTGAGGGCAGCGTTACCCCACCCTGCGCCTGGCACAAACATTGTCGCTGCCGTAACGGCCATCGCAGTTTTAGGGTTCTCTTGCTCCCATTGCTGTTCAGCCTGACCTGCACCAATCATCGTGTTTGTGATTGGCTTGGTCGACATGGTGTCGCGGATCTGCTCAGGGGAAAGCGTGGTGTCTGAATTTTCGAGTGCGGTTTTCCCTGCTCGCATCTGTTCTTGTGCTTTAGGACGGCTACTCGGCAGTTGTGACGACACATATGTCTCGCGGTCTTCGTAAGAACGGTAAGGATCCATTCCTGATGCGACCTCTCTCAACTCCTGTGGCTGTGGAGCACCTGTTGGCCCGACCTGGTTTGCATCGACGCCAGAAACATTCATCGACGGATTGCCAATATTTGCACGAGAAACCTGACCGGCTGGGTTGTCACTGATCTGGGCCGCTTTGCCCCCTACGCCCTTAAATTTACTCGCATCACCTTCGCTCGGACCGCCCACAACGTTGCCCGTCATAGCCGAAATGACGTTAGCGAACTCGGTGTCCGCCCCAATCGACTTCAGAGCCCACAGCTGAGCGGACTCACGTGCCCCAACCATTCCGGTGGACTGTTGGGCGTATCGAGTTTCTAGCTCGGGGAATTTTTTGTTGAACTCACTGCGCTGAGAATCACTGAGACCCGCGATGGCCTGATTGAGGGCCTGCATACCCTGCTGCGAACGTGTGAGATTCCCACCGGTGGTCTCCTCACTGATCTTCGCGTTTGCGGAAACGCCGGCTTCCGCTGAGGTCGCTTGCTGGAAGCGATTGAACGACGACTGGGTGTCAGCGGTTGTTGCACTCAGACGACGACCGAGTGCGTTTTCAGTTGCGGCTTCTCTACCGGTGCTATGAGAGAACGTGTCAGCAACCGAGGCCTTCCACCCGGACATGTCGCTTTCATTTTTGGAGATCTCCGTACCAAATTGGGATGCTATCGTTGAGGCCTGAGACTTGGTCATATCCTTACCAGTGGCGTTCTGGATGCCGGCAGAAACACCTCCAAAAATGCCGCTGAAGCCAACTTTAGCGTCGAACGCCTCTTTGAACGAGTTCATCTCTTTGCCAGTGAAGCCCAAGGCCTGGCCAATGCTATCGCCCAGTTTCATCGCCTGTTGGGAGATACTACTATGCTGCCGATCAAGCGACTGCATACGTTGATCTGTCCAGCTATCACCGGATTTGTACGAGGACATCTGACGGAGAGATGCCTCCACTGCTGAGGAGCTCTCGCTGCGCTTCGAATGGTCAGAACCGAAGGCACTCTGGGTAGAAGTGCTTAGAGTATTTTTCAGATCCGCAGAGTTCCAGTTGGCGCCATTCAGCGAAAGCCCATTATTGATGCTGCCAGAATGTTCGGACTGGTATTGGTTGCGACTTGCAACATCGACATGTGCCCCGTTCTTTACGAGATCAGGTGACTGGAGCTTTTCGTCATTGTGGTCACGTCCTGACCAGCGACTTGCAAGACTCACCATACCGTAAGCAGTTAGCCCAAGCATTGCTGCCGAAATGAGTGGGGTTGCGGCAAGCATGTCCGATGCAATACCGAGCCTAGTTGCCAGGACATCGTAATATACGGCCTTCAAGTTGCTCGGCACCAACCCTTTCTCGGTGAACTCAGTCAGCTTTTCAGCGACATCGTTTTGTATGTACATCTGAATTACTGCGGAGAATGGTAACCACGAAGTTGTCCAGATGCCAAAACCAAGGAATTTCACATACATCATCAAAGATCCAGCACCTTTGAATAGGCTGTAAATGATGACGATTGGGGCGAAGCCGAAGAAAAGGATCTGAAGAAAGACCATCGTCGGCATCATGATTTTAGCAAAGAAGCTTCCAGATGCTGCTGCGTCGGAACGGAACTGCTCGTCTTGCTGGGTAAGGGAGGACATGCAGAGGTTGAAGCTATTTTGATCCGCAACGCTGTCGAGACAGTTATATGTGCCAACTATAGAGTTAAAGAAGAATGCGTTGACCATGAAATCATCAGCGCTTTGTGCTGATGACCACAGCGAAGGCACCAAGTTAGTGATGGCGGCACTGACATCATCTGGCGTGTAAGCGCTACCTGAAGGACTTTTGTCCTTCATGCCCGCATTGATCATTTTCTTGGCGGCATCAGAGGAAGGGAAAGAACCAACTCGGCCGTCAAGCCTCGTTTGTGCCTCCTGGCACGAAAGCGCTAAGCCGCTAATGTTCACGTTATCCCAGTAGGTTGTAAGACCTGTGCCGCGGGAATGACCTAAAACGTAAGACACTATGTTCGTAGATTTCTGAAAATCCGCGATGCTGAACGTCGTAGAGCCTGGAACGCAGTCGATCACATATTGTTTGAGACTGGCAACAAGATAGGGATCAACATTCTCCACCCCTTTACGCAGAGTGAGGAGCAGTTTCAATGGCGTTACAAAGCCGTTCTGAGTTACGGCCATGTAACTGCCAGAAGTACTTTGGTATGCCGTGGTAATCTTTTCAAACAGACCGTACATAGTCGTCGTGAATAAGCTGGCCGGGGCGGCAAGTACGAGGGGGACGTTGTCGACCTTGTTCACCGTCCCTGTGTAGATGTCTTCGATCTTGACATCGGCCTTAATGGTGCAACAGGCAACCATCATAGCGAAGCCAAATAGACCACCTACAGGACCGTTAGCAGGGATGAACTGTTCAGATGCACCCTTTTGGATGACGAACATAATTCCCGAGATCAACGCAACGAACCCACCTACCAGGTACACGCCAGTCATGAATCCCTTAGCGTTGAACACCATCGCTACGCTATTAAGCGTATTATAGAAGGTCGAAACATCACCAAGTACATATACAGTGAAGTCCATAGTTTATTCCTAGAGGCCCGGCTTGACAAAGATGGCGGGGTTACTGGTTAGAATCATTTTGACCCATTGCTCAGTAGCTACAATTCTGGGCTGGAAGTTTGCGTCTTCCGCCCTGATTGCCGCCAGTTCTTGAGTGAGCTTACTGATGTTCTGGTCAACAAAGTCTGGTTTAATACCTTTGACTCCATTGAAGGTCTGATTGGCGGCATACAGTGCCGCCTCACCATATTTAAGGGCCAGCTCGTTGGCGATGATTGGTGCCATTTGCTCAGCAACTGTCTGAATGGCCCCTGGGAACTGTTGTACCTTTCTTATCAGAGCCAGCGCTGGTGTTTTTACAGAATTGATGAATTGTTTCTGTGCAGCGGTGAAGTCACATGAGTTTGTAGTGCAGTTTGTAAGTTTACCAACAATCGAAGTACTAGCTGTCCCAGTAGTCGCGCCCTGTGCGTAGCCAAACAGCATTTTGTTGGTGTATCCCAACGTGCCATCAAAGCTCAACGTCTTATTAGGGTTGATGCTAGTGCACTTGTTCCGGTCGTACCCGTTGTTGCAATGCAGGATTCTCAATGGGGTGCTGTTTGAGCTTGAGCCGTTTTTGAAGTTCATCAAAGTCAAAGTCGGGCTGTAGATTTGGCCAACCTTTGGCTTCTCAGAACCGTCAGAGTTCTTGGAAGAGCTGTCAGGAGCGGTCATTACCACTGCGCCAATCATGCTCATCACAACTTCATTAGCGAGGTTGCTGTCAGCTTCGCCAGTGTCGGGATTGCCCAGGTATTGGCCGGATGAGGTATCTGTCAATGCTTTCCATACTGGGTTGCCGCACTCCTCGCAGCTTCCGTCATTTGTGCCTTTGTCAGAACTGCTGTTTGGAGAGCTGAACAGGTCCGACAAACCAGCAAACAGATCAGAGAAAGAGCCAGTTGCTGCCGAGGCCGCCGTCGAAGCCTGGTCAACCATTTCTTTTCGGGCTGATGGGTCAGTGAACGATTTGACGATCGAGTTCGCCACTGCGCAGGTATTCTTCATCATCTGGTTCAGGGCTTGAAGTTTATTCTGGAAGTCCTGCATCAGCTTGCCCAGGGCCGGGTTAATAGCGTCAATGGCGGCTTTGAACGCAACACCAACAGCGTTTGCTGCGATTTGGCGGAACAGCGCAACTAGGGCGTCAGCGTTGATGAAAGAGAACGACCCCGCGAACATATCAATACCGCCACAACCGGCCGAGAATCGGGGCGGGTCGAAAGCTACCAGGTTAATGTTTCGCACCGGGCTTCGAAGGGCTGCGCCTCCGCCGACCATGCCGCCCCGGCTTTGGCTTGTGAATGCGCCCGCGCTCGTGCTGTTCGACATGAACATGCCGTCAAGCGCATCTGCAAGTCCAGCTGAAGCAGGTACTGAAACCATGGTAAGTGTTGCAACCAGTAATAACGAAACCAGCTGCTTAAATTTATTCCGCATTATTGCTGCCCCCCTCGTAGCGGCCTTCTAATTTGTCCTTTAGATATTTAACCCACTGCTTTGGATCATCACTTGCACCTTTTTGAGTGTCTTCGTTGGTCAAGACGCCTCGATCATAGGTATTGATTTTCTGGGCAATATCTTTCGGCAGTAGATTGTTGCTGTCAGCTGCAATGATGATCCGCTCCGCGAGCTGATCCTGAGCCATCATCCCTTGCGACACGATGTAGTAGTTGTTCGGCGGAACAACGAGAACAGTAGTTGGCGTGATGCGCAAGTTCAGGATGCTCGCTTGCCCAGTGTTTTTCTCGAACTCTGTAACATTCGGTAAGGGCTTGCCATCCATGGAAATGAACTTCGTGACAAATCCATACTCCTTGGCTAGTTTTTGAACGGTATTAACCTGAGGCCGGCAGAACTCGCACTTCGAATCGAAGAAAACCCACAAACCGCCGACTGTCGCGACATGTTTTAAAGCCTCGGTTACACCGGCCTGGGCATTCCGCAGGAAGAAGGGTTTCGTATATGTCGCGATAGGGACTCGGTTGTTCTCGTCCAAAAATGGATCGGCTGCCACTACACGGGTTGTCATCTCTGCATAGCGCTGGGACTTGTCCATGGCCACGCGCTGCGCGTAGAGGTACGCCTCAACGTTTTCCTTGCTAGGGTCGTCGATCGCGGCGTCCAACAGCTTCGGCATGTTTTCGCGCAACCACGAAACAGAAAACGGCTGGATCTTCGGTTCTTCGGCGGCCGTTTTTCCGGCGGGCGGTTTTGGCTCTCGTTGCATTAATGGCGGAGCCGGGGGGGTCTCTTTTGGATCTTTGTAGAAGAACCACCCTTCTGCTTTCCGCTCGATGAACCTCGGAGATCCACTGTCGGTATCCGCAGAGACAGCACTCGGCAAGGCAGCGATCGAGAACAGCGCCAATACCGAAATTGCTTTTGATAATCCTTTACGCGTACGCATACGTGAAAGGCGCTTGAATGGAGCTTTCATCAGATGATAGGCCCTACCTTGCCAATGATCAGCTTCGAATCAAGGAAGCCCCAGTAGCGACCGTCATAACTACGTGGCTCAGTCCCAATAACCAGAATCTTGCCGGCTGGTACTGTCATGACTCGGTCGAAATCGCCGGACTTCTTGCCCAGTTTTCCGATGAGGTCCAGCTCACCGATCAGTCGATCGCCGATGTATGCAACGTTGTTCTTCACGACCAGTTTGTCGCCCGGGAGGCCTGCGACCATCTTTCCGACGGTCTTCCCTTCAAAGTGCTCGCCCATGAAGCCACCTTTTGGCACGAAAGCGACGAAATCACCACGCTTGAGCTCGGCAGGCTGGCCATAAGTGATCATGTACAGGCGCCAGGGCAGGCAACGTACTGACGCAAGATCAACGCCGATCCGGTAGTCCTGGCGAAAGGTCGTAACAGCGGCAACTGCAACGATGAAAGAAGCGGCGATACCGATGAGCGAGTTTCGAAGAAATCGAAGCCGTGCCTTGTCTGACCGAAGGGCTTTGAGCGGGGACACCAGTCGAGACACCAGTGCTTTAGCGTTCATGCGATCACTCCAGCTCAAGGCCAAGATGCTGAGCAACTTGGACAGTTACGTTCATGCCTGCCGGGGCGTTCAAGGCTACCGATGAGTTGATAACCAGTACCCCTGAATCCGTGTACGCCTTCAGTACATTCTGGAGGTCTGTCACAAACGCGAGGCCGTCGGCCTGTGCTTGCTCGGGGCTCAATTCGGCCTTATCGAGGGTTCGCTTCATCTGTGCATTGGCGAGCTTTGTGCCGTCAACCAACACTACCTGAGCACCCACATTGAGATTCTGCCCGGCGAAGTGATAAGCCATGAAGCTGCTAAAACTGGATACAGCGAGGGCCACGATGACGCATGTCAGAAAGGAAACACCAGCAGGTCCTTGCTGGGCTTTGGTAGCTGGTGCTGGCTTCGTCCTAACCTGGTCGTCATCAGGGCGGATTTGTTCCCCTGCCTGTTGTTCTTGGCTATTCGCTGTATCAGTCATCTCGGCGTTTCCCTAATAGCGATGGAAAAAGATAGCGCTCTGCGCGCAGTTGTTTGGCAATCATAACACGTAGCACTACGACAACAGTATTAGATTGCAGCAACAAAAAGCCCGGCTGATGGCCGGGCTGAGCATTGCAGTGCATGCGGTGCGAGCTGGAGGTGCGGATAGCTTGCTGGCTTCTCTACGCCGCGGAGCTTTGGCGGGCCATGTAGTTGTTCACTGCCTCCACCGCATCGACGCCACGGTCAAGATCGTCAAGAATCTCGTTGCGCGCTGCCCCTTTCGAGGAGAACGTCACGTTGTGGAATTCATCCACAACAAGACGCACGATGCCCCAATCGGTTTCGCTGCGTTTGACCATGATCTCGCTGTACTTGCCAGGCATTGTGTGAACTGACTTCAGCATGTGAGCACCGTAGGGTTCGATCTTGAACTGCTTGCTGTCGATGGCCGAGTCGATCGATTCGGATTTTTGCTGCAGGATAAACTGCCAGGCCGAGTTCGCAGCGATAGCTTCAGTGTTTTTCGACGCGTAGACGTCGCCGATAGCCTGCGTGACCACCAGCACTGCGCCGTCTTCTTTACGCGCCTTGCGGTAAGCCGCAACCATCGCCTTGGCCATCATCGGATCATCGAGCATCTCCCAAGCCTCATCGACGATGAGGATTTTTTTCCGGCCCCGCTCACCCAGCTGAGCCTTGTACATGTCGTGGTTGATGCGGGAGATCAGCTGCAGCAGCACTACCTGTTGAAGAGCCGGCCGCCCCTTGAGGTCGCTCAGCTCCATGCAGATGAACGCATTGCTCATATCCAGGTTGTTCTCACCATCGAACCACTTGGTGTATTGGCCGCCGGCGAACGGGAACAGCTGGCGCCCTAGTCGCAAGCACTCCGGGTCGTCCGACTGATTGATGAACCACTCCGCAACTGCAGTGATGTTCGCTGCGTTGCCATACTTCTCCCAGGTACTGGTGATGGCCTGTTCAACGCGAGAGAGCTGGTAATCGTCAAGCGTGTCCTCTGGGGCGGCCATTTTGGCGATGGTGGCTTTGAGGATGTCCATTTCCTCGTGCAGGTCTTCGACGTGCGTGAACGGGTTGAGGCACACATCCGACTCAGGCTTGAACTCGATGAACTCGCCGCCAACCATCTTGCAAAGCTTCAGGTAACTCCGGCCGGCGTCGATCACCCACAGTTTTGCACCAGCAGCGAGATAGTCGGCGGCGATTTTCTGAGTGAAGAACGACTTGCCAGCGCCGGCCTCAGCAAAAATGATTCCGCTGTAGTTGGTGCTCGATTCATACAAATCAATCAATGCCGCCTGGCCGCGGCGGGTGAGCATGAGCATTGCTCCGGCCATGCCGCTACCAGTCCACTCGCCAAGGATTGGCAGGAATTGACAGGCATGCCGAACTGCCATCGTATGGAAGCGATAGAGGTTCTTGACCCCTTCTCGCGATGTGTTGAGTGGCAGCAGGTTGTTCCAGAGCGCTTCCAAGATTCGGCGATCTTCCCTGAGCTCGAAAGCAAGGGATGTGTAATAAGCCTGCAGGCCTGCGGACAGTTTGTTCAGGCGCTGCTTATCCCGTGAGAACAGGAAGATCGTGAAGTTTACTTCTACGATGATCGCACCCTTACCGTCGATCTCATGGACCAGGGTGTCGATGCCCTTTTTCTTGTAGCTGAGGATGGGGATCAGGTGGGCTGTCGGTCCAAAGACCTGGTGATTGATGATTGAGGACGTTTGCTTGACTTCGTCCTTCTTCACGACCTGATCCGGATAGTGGATGGTCAGCACCATGTAGTACGGGTCGGTGATCTGGTTCGAAAGACCGTTCGGGTCCCCGATCATGTGGTTCATGATTGCGAGGCTGGTTTTCTGCGGGAAGTGTTTGACACTCAGCGCCTTCGCATAATGGGCGCCGTCATTGAAATTGATGGTCGACGGATCATCATAGTTGATGGAGTCGCCAGGGTAGTAAACCTGATCCTTGATCAGTTGATCTTCATCGTAGTGAGACCGAGGAGCATCCCAGAGCTTCGTGATTATTCGCATGAGCACTAGGTAGCCCACGGCATCGAGCTGGAACAGGTTCAGGGACGCTGCTTTAAGCGCTTCCGTGACACGGTCGGCCGATTCCTTCGTTGCCGCAATGTCTGCGTCATCCGGGCTCTCGTTACGGCACGGGAATTTTACTGTCACGATGACGCGCTGACGATTCAGCATCACACCGCTCCGTTGAACCAACGGGGTATCGATGCCACCGGTGATCAGATTCGCGTGCTGCCGAGAGAGGGCCTTGAGGATCGGGTTCAGCGCAGGTTTACTGTTCAGATAGGCATCGATGTATTCACCGACATCGGGGCTTCCAAGCATAGCGATCTGAATGAAGGTGCCGGGCGCGAAGTTCATGCTCAAGGCAGACTGGAGCTTGTCAACGGTTGAGGAGCTGGCGCCTGTCAGGGCATCAGATACAAAACATGCCCCGAGGTAATGTTCATTTCCATCGGAGCAAAAGAATACCTTTGAGTCGGGATCGATAGCCCTGACATTGAGTTTTTTTTGAGGGGTGGAGGTTCTATCCCCTTTGATCGTCGCTTTCGAGGCTGCCATTTCACTGTTCGCCATATGTGGTGGTTGAGTAGGCTTGGAAGGCCTGGAGGGCAACCCGCAGGCAGAGCCAGTTGAAAAGGCGCACTAGCGACCTAGTGCGCCTTGAGAGGCGTTACAGCGTGGCGGTGAAGATGTTGGTCAGCACGCCTGGACCAACGCTCGCGGAGAGGGCTACAGCTACGCCGGTCACAACAGCCATGACCGACTGCTTGACCACGCCGATTGCCAGGCCGGTACCCAGGGCACCCAGGGCAAAGACTTTACCCAGGGAGCCAGTCATCCAACCGTCGAGGCTGGTGACGATCTCGGTGAAGGTGGAGTCGGAGCCAGCTGTCACGTCGACGGCGACAGCCAGGCCGACAACAGCCATGCTCAGCAGTGCACGCTTGTCGATTTTCTTGAATGGAGCAGCGGCTACTGCGTTGGTTTCGATTTGTGCGATTTGTGCGGTCATTGTGTAGCTCCCAGTGTTATCAGTTCAGATTGATGTCAGTTGTGGATGGGATTGCGGACGATGTAACTTGCGGTCCGTAATTGGTTGGTTCTGCAGCAACGTTTTCCGATTTAGGTGCGGCAACGCTGACTGGCGGTACAGCGGTTAACTCAAGGTGAGGGACAACCATGCCTTGGCCTGAATATTCGGATTTCCCGAACGACCAAGTGCGTGGCTGGATCTCGGTAAAGAGGTAGGACGGAAAGTGCAAATCGTCTTTGCTGTCGATCCATGGCGCAATCCAGATGCGCATGACCTGGGCTGGAACTCGGACTGGTCGAGCAAGTTCTGCAACAGCTGGCCCTGGCATACCGTTTGATACTTTGAGGTTATGCTCAGAGCCGGCAGTCTTTCCCATGTCGTCACCGTACTTCACGTTCGGCGCCTTCTGACCAATTGGCATGTCACTGTCAGTCAGCGCTGGACTCTGTTCAGTGGACTTGTAAACGGCCATTGGCGACTTACAAATGATGCCTTGTGGCATGCCGGGGCATGAGAACTCGTCTTCGCCGGCAGTATTCAGCCAGGACGAACAACCACTCAGAAGAGCAATAGGCAACAGCGCTGCGACTAATGCAGTACGTTTCATGTAATTACCTTTCATCATTTCAGTTCGATCCCTTTCACCAGCATGATCGTAACTTTACGGCCGGCGTCGATCTCAACCACCGGAGTCATTTCGCGAGCCATCTCCATATAGAATTTGGCAATTTCATTCGCGGAAGTAGAGAACCCTTTAGCCACACCAGTTTGCAGAATGGTCGAAGTATCAGCACTTTGGGTTTGTGTGGTGCTATTGTCACCCAAGCTCAACTGCGGGATTGTTTGTGGTGTCATGCCTTGTGCGAGCCCCGAGAGACCGCCGGCAACCAAAGTTTTGGCAATCATTTGGCCCTGCTTGGACACGAGACGGCCACGCATACCGACCCGCCCGTCCTCGCCAACGATGTAACCTTCCATTTTCCCTTCGATGATCTTTCCGTCCTTGCGTACGCAAGAGAAAGTTTCGGTTCGAAGCATGGCGCGTTCGCTGGACAGAACACCGTAGCCTGAAGCGAGCGCAAAACATTCTTTGACATCGACGCTGTACTTGTTTGGAAGTACTGCGTCAGACTTGATTCGCAGTGTTGTCGGCACGGGGTTTTTCTGCGTTGTAGAGCTGGTAGGAGCGTCCATACCGTTCAACAGCACTCCCTCGAAGAACGATCCGGCTGGCATAGCCGGGGTCGGCTTCTCTGCTTGCTTCGGTGCCTCATTGCGGGACGTTTGAGTGCCGCCAGTAACCCGCAGGGTTGCTGCCTTTGATTTCGGCTCTTGTAGAGCTTCACCAGTGGCAGTGGCGCCTTCATAGCCTGGCAACGCACTATTCAGTGCTGGCGCGTTACCGCCCTTGTTCAGTTCCAATTTCTCCATCCGATCACCCAAACGCTTCAGCTCGCGAAGCGTGTCCTGGGTAACTGGGTCTGGCCGTTGCCCCCGCAGCCGTTCTTCTTCGAGTGCGCGCAGTCGATCATCTTTACGATCTTGATCCATCTGCTTGATCGATCTGCCGAATTCATCTAGACGCTTGTTCTGAACAGCCAACATAGCCATGATCTGCTCGGGAGTATTGTTATCTCCACGAGGCAATAGCAGTTTGGTATCAGAGGTCGCGTCGGTTTTCGAATTATTCTTAGGCTTGTCATTACCAACAATGACAGACCCAACGATCATCAAAAAGCCTAAAAGGCCAATAATTGCAATGGTAGATCGAACGCCAGGGCTAAGATCCCGCCACTTATCTTTCAACTGGTCCTTGATAGCCATGCTCAGTTCCCCGTTGCCGACTTATCAGAGACGATGAAAACATCAGTGGTCATACCGGCACGAAGGGTGGCGGTCGGGAAGAAAGACACGGCACGGACGCCTTCGCTGTAGAAAGTGCCTTCATCAAGATCAACATCGGTTTTTGATGTTCCTTGCAGGCTGTAGCGATAAATATCGTACTCTGGGCCGGAGTAACGCACCTTAGGATAGGCAATCACATTACCAATGTTCGCAGCCGATGCTGGGAGCAGACCTTCGCTGAAACCCTCAGGCGCTTTGCCAAGAGCTGCTTCTCGTAGCACATAACGAATGGTATCGGTGTAGTTGTTGCTGTCTGGCGCATGATTTTCTGAGGCATGCCCACCAGTTTCTGCCATTGGCTTGTCCAGCTGCAGAGTAATTGTCTGCTGTGGAAGCTCCTTCGGAATCAAGGTCAAAGAGATAACCGGGTCGTTTGGATTGGAACCTGTCACGTAGAGTGCGACAGGCTTATCCTTGGTTTTCATCGTCGCATAAAGCGATTGACCAATCTGGTTAATATCCAAATCATCTGGTTGTTGGTCAACAGCTTTAGGCGAAGCGAACGGAGTAGAAATCCGGTTCGGCAAGATGTTCGAAACGTAAATAACTTCGTTCCGGTCTGAACTCACGCGAACAACCTGGGTGCGCGAATCTGATTCGGCACCCGGCATTACACCTAAACCTGGCAGAGGCTGCGCTTCGACAGGTTTGACACGTTTAGCTGCCGTAGGAACGGGTGGCAATTTGACTTCCGCCATCCCATCAGCCCATGAGATGGATGCATGGATGGTGGCCAGCACGACTAGAGCAATGGCTGAGCGTTTCACTGAAGCGCCTCCTTGGTTGGTTCTGCTGGCTTAGGCGGGTGAGACTGAAGCCACTTGAGTGTTTTGGGGGTGCTGCCTGGGTAATGGTCCATGCCCGTGATCCATGGGCGGCCCGCACGCATCTCGATGACGTACTCGATCACTTGGTAGTCCTGTTTAGGCTTGCCGGCTGCGCTGCGTGACTCCATCGAACCGAGAATGAAAACCTTCTTGGATTCCTTTTCGTAGCTGATGTCAGTGGCGTTCCAAGACACGGAGCCGGCGTTCGTTGCGAACACGGGATCGTTGGCCAACACGAACATCTTCTTGCGAACGTCTGCGTAGATCTTCGGATCAACGAAGGCGCTTACAGAGTCGGCGATGAAGTTCACGTTCTTGGGCGTGACATTTCCCATCAGGGTCGAGGCATAAAGACCAAAGGACTTGATGTATTCGTCGTCCGCGTTGTTCCAGCCAACTTTCACCGCCTTGTCCAGGTTCGGCGGCACCAAACGCGTGGTTTCGTGCTGCCCCATTTGGTTGAAGGCGAGTAGCAGGACCGCTACCGCAAGGCAAGCGTTCGACAAGGTCTGGAAGTTTGTGAGGCTTTTCAGCCCTTCCATCGTTTTCTGCATTTTCTTGATCTTCATTCCGGCCCCTGAGCGCTATCAGATACATAACGCGTACAGATAAATTGATTCAAAAGCTTTAGTAGAAGTAGTCGCGCTTCGAGGAGTCGTCGTAGTGCTTGTTCAGCGCCATGACTCCTGCCTCGTAGCAGAGGTGGTGCAAAACACCGTCCAGTGCACCACTCTTGAATCGCTTAAACCGCTTCACTGCATACCAGCCGCCGGCGAGGGAAGCGATGGTTGCCCAGCCACCCAGTGCGATACCTGCGCCCAAGCAACCAATGAAGATCGCAGCCTCATCAATTTCCCAGAAAAGTAATTGCACCTGGCTGTCTACGTACCGGGGGATATCGATCTCTTTCACAGAGGTTTCCCCGCGGCTTTCACGATGTCGACTTCGACCCGACGGTTCATCGAGCTGTCGGAGCTCGAAACAGGATCGCGTTTGCCCCGGCCGTAGACCTTAATGTTTTTCTTCTTAACACCCTGCCGGATCAGGTAACGCGCAGCTTCGATGGCGCGATTCTCGGACAGGCGCTGGTTGTAAACCGCCTCACCCACTTCGTCTGCATAACCGATCAAGGTAATGGTGCTGCCGAGGCGGAGAGCGTCAGCGATGACGTTCTTCAGCGGCCACCAGCCCGTCGGCATGGTTTTGTCGAAATCAAAATAAAGTGTGGCGCGTGTGTGGCGGGCTTCCTCGGCCACCCTTGCGTCCTCTGCATCGAGCAGAGCCTCTTCTGCCGGCATAAGAGCGCGGGCCCTGGCTGGCTCAGTCACAGTCCAGATCGGGGATTCGGCTTTTTGCTGGGTGTCGCGAATGGATTCAACAAGCGCGTGGCCAGCGTGCGCGGGCTCAACCGCAACGCCATAGCTATCTGGAACCACTACCTGTCGCACATCAACGGCACCCGCGGTGCTTGCTGAGAGCGCAAGCGTTGCAAGCAGAATGGCTCTGTTCAAGGTGTTCATAGGATACTCGTTGGTTTGAAATGCGAATTAACACGTAGCGATAATACAGATAGTTGGCTTTTTGTTGCAACCGTCCTCTTGTGGCGCCTAAAATATAGCGACGTGTTACGTATTGCAAACGCTTTTAGAGCTTTCGCGGTCTAGCCCCCACCTTATCAGCAGCTGTGCTTCATACCCCTGCATTAGGTATTCCCTCTTTGCAGAGTCGTAGGAGTCAAAAATGCAAACTAGAACAGACGCAGCATCCCACCAAGGCTCGGCCAACGGCGAATCGCTTTGGTCCAGCCAGGGCCAGGCCGCGGCTTCTATCGGCCTGGAGGTGTGGAACAAGGTTGAGAAAACCAATCCTGATGAGACCAAGTCCTTCAACAAGGGTGGCTTCCAGGGGACTGCGATCGCGCCCATCTATCAGATCAAGCGTGCTACTGAGGTTTTCGGACCTTTTGGCCTTGGCTGGGGTGTCGAACTGATAAGTGAGGCGTACGTGGACGGAAAACCGTTCGTGGTGGATAGCCAGGTAGTTGGTAAAGAGGTCATTCACAAGGTGTACGTCGAGCTGTGGTATCTCCAACGGGGTTTCCGCGGTTCAGTGAAGCAGTTCGGCGCGACCACCTACATCACGCGAGATTCCTACGGAATCATCAGTAGTGATGAGGATCACGCCAAGAAAAGTCTCACAGACGCGACCTCAAAATGCCTTTCGTTGCTCGGTTTCAGTGCTGATGTCTTCACTGGCAAATTCGATGACACCAAGTATGTCGAGGGTCTCCGCGAGGAAGCCCAGCAAGGTCAGGTAAACGAATCAGTTGGAGGCACAACAGGTGCAGCCGAGACTGTTCAATCAGATACCCAACAGCAGGCATCTACGCAACCGCCAGAGAAATCTCGGTACCAGAAATACAAGGATCAGCTGGATCAAATTGCTCAAACCGGGCAGGCCGTAAAGGACGTGCCAAGCGTTCGGACTACCATTGAGCAGGACACGCTCCTGTCGCAGATGGAAATCCAAACGCTTCTGCAATCCCCGCTGCTGCGCTTACCCGCAGCAGAGAAAGACAATGCGCAGGCTTCAGCGTCTGGCGTGTTCCTCTAACCCCACAACCCGGGCGCCTCACGGTGCTCGGGTTTTTTTGTGCGTAGCTAAAGGCTCACTTCCATGAGTATGGATCAGATACTTCGCTCGAAAATCGGTGGCTTCAAAGACACCCTAGCACTCAGTTCAATCGGTGCGGGAGGCCTGCTGACATCACCTTTCTTCAGCTCGGTGCCGGCCACCCTCCCCCTTGCCATGGGGGCTGCGGGCTCGGCATACATCGGCAACCGTGTTTTTGATTTCTGGAAGAACCAGCTGCTCCTTGAGTCGAAGATAAACATCCGGTCGGCTACCGATCTGGCGCACGGTGATGGCTTGCTACTGGGCTTCACTACTGACACGGGCCAGCCTGTACGTGTCCCTGATGAAGACTTCATGCGACATGGATTTATCCTGGGCCAGTCCGGCGTCGGTAAAACCGTATTGGGCAAGCTGATGATGTTCCAGCAAATTCAGCGTGGCGGCGGCTTGACGTTTATTGACGGCAAGATGAATGCGGACGACATTCAAACGATCTACCAGTACTGCGTCTGGGCGGGCCGCGAGCAGGATCTGCTGATTCTGAATCCTGGTAACCCATCGCTCAGCAACACGTACAACCCCATCCTCCGGGGTGACCCGGATGAGATCGCCGCACGCATCCTATCCATCATTCCGTCTACCGAGAATAACCCTGGCGCCGACCACTACAAACAGTCGGCGAACCAGGGCATCACCACTCTCGTAGCGGCTATGCAAGCTGCCGGCCTCGCTTACAACTTCATCGACTTCACGATTCTGCTGATGAACCACAAGGCGATCGAGGAGCTGGAAACATTGCTGAAGAAGACCCAGCCTCACAACCCGGCGACCAAGAACTTCTCCCTGTTCCTTGAGCAATACAAGATCGGCGGAAAGCCGGGTATGGAGAACGTTGTCGACATCAAGCGGATGAAGGAAACGTTCGGCGGTCTTGCCGGCCGGATGTACTTGTTCGGTACGGGGAAATTCGGTGACGTGATGAACACCTACGCCCCCGAAATCGACCTGTTCGAAGCAATCCGGGCGAAGAAGATCATCTACGTCGCTCTCCCGACGATGGGTAAAAACGAAGCCGCCTCGAACTTCGGCAAGATGTTCCTGGGCGACCTGCGTACGGCTATCTCGTGGATCCAGGCGCTGCCTGAAGAGGACCGGCCTAACCCCCCGCATTTCAATTTCATGGATGAGCTGGGCAGTTACGCCGTTCAGTCGCTAGCACGCCCCTTTGAACAGGGGCGCAGCGCGCAGATGGCACTGTTCCCCGCAGCCCAGACCTTGGCTAACCTGGATGTGGTTTCCCCTGACTTCAAAGAGATGGTCATCGGTAACACCTGGACCAAGATCTTTTTCAAGATCGGTACCCAGGCCACAGCCGTTGAGTGTGCAGACCTCATCGGCATGAAAATCGGTATCACGAAGTCATTGAGCGGTACGCAGAACGAAAGCAGTAGCACCCCCCTTCTCAATGTGGCGCCAGAGGGTGGCACCGGTGCCGCCGCCGGCATATCGGTCGGTGAGCGAGAGCAGGAGGAGTACAAGGTCTCGCCGGATGACCTCAAAGCGCTCGGTAAGGGGGAATGCATCATCCAGTACGGCGGAGACCAGATCTTCAACGTCCGGGTGCCGATGATCAGCATCGACAGAAAGCTGCAGAAAGAAATCGGCCCTATTCGAATCAACCACTTCCGCAGGCCGTCCGTTAAGGGTGCGGACTTCTTCAAGAACAGTGACAAGTACCTGGGTGGCAGCGGGCTGCCCACTGGTGGGCGGAAGAAACAACAGGAGCAGCTGAGAGATGAGTAACGTAGAACCTAAGGGCGCTCATGTTGTGCCCGGGCATACCCTTGTGCTCGATGAGAGCACTGAGGGCCAGGGGCAACTGATCAGGGAGGTGATTCAGCGACGCATTGCAGCCGGCGCTGCGGTCTTCGTGGTCGGCTCATCGGTCGATGAATCACTTTTGGGAGCGATGATCGGCGCCAGCACTGCAGTTGGTCGGGGAGCTGATCTGCTCATCGTGAATCCTGGTAGTCCCGCCTTGAGCCATACCTACAACCCGGTGCTGCACACAGCACCTACCAAGGTCGCGAGCCATGTCTTGAATTTCCTCGCGGATCAGGATGCGACGGCAGGTCACGATTCAACCCCAACCGCAGCTCTTGTTCGGGCGATTGTATCCTCGCTGCAGCTCGCTGGCCTGCCCTACTCGTACCTTGATCTAGGTATGTTCGTGATGAAGCCTGACGCTATTTCAGCGCTGATCGAACACATGGCCACTGCATACCCTCGTTCAGTGCAGCTGGGAGCCCTGCAGCAGGCCTGCAAGGCCTTTCAGGATGATGATGGCGACATCTGTGCGGTAAAGCTGAAAGGACGCTTCTCGGGCCTCGCTGGGAGCATGTGCATGCTCGGCGCCGGTAGAGCGGGTGAAGTGTTCAACAGCTACCAGCCTGACGTCGTGCTGCACGAGGCGCTGGTAACACGAAAGATCGTGTATCTCGCAATTCCCTACATCGGCCGAGGCCAGGCTGCGTCCAATCTCCGCCGCATCGTGATCTCGAACCTGGCGGATGCTGTTCTGCGGTCGATCGGTGAGCCTGGTGCACCCACTGCGCTGGCTGTGTTCACCGATCCAGGTGGTTGCAATGACCCGAGCATCGAGCAGCTGCTCTCGCCACAGACTGAGCAGGTGATGAGCGTATGGGTTGCAGCTGGTTCGCTCGACGATCTTGGGCGTGAGTCTCTGGATCTGCGCGAGGCCTGCCTGAGTCGAGCTCGCAACCTGGTTCTGTTCAAACCTCAATCCGAGCCGGCAGCGCAGGTCTATTCCCAGCTGTTGCCTATGGAGCCTGAGCAAGCCCAGGGCACAGGGGATGTGATGCAAAAACTCTTGTCGATGGGCACCACCGACTACGCGATTGTTTCCGGCGAGCACCGGGTGACCTGGGCGAGTGTGGCCACCCCGGGTGAAGTGAGGTTCGCCACAGCGGCCGACATCAGACGGCCGGCCAGGCGCCAGCATGCCCGGATGACTGGCGCAGACCAATTCACGCAAACAGTTCCGGTTTAAGGGTGGTGCCAATGAACGAATTCACTGATATGCCCCTGGGCAACGAGGAAGAAAATGATGTCTTCGGATCTGAGCTTCTATCTGACGATTCTGGCGGTCTTTCTGATCCTGGCGATGTTCGTAACTGGCTTGAGAGCTTTGATAGCGCCAATCTTTTCGAAGGTCTTGACGCCTTCGATCTTGATAACGCTGCAGACGATGCTCAAGTGGATTTTCTGGGGACTGACGAAACTGTGGTCGAGTCATATCCTTTTGCTGAAGAACTTGGGCTCGCCGCACTCAATAATCTATCGAACCTTGGAGCGCAAAGACGAAAACTGAAGAAGGATGAGCTGCGCCGGCTTGATGAAGAGGATTTCGAGGACGGCGTAACGCGTCTCGCGTTTCGCATCATCAAGGCCAACGTCGAAGCCTTGTTCGCGAAGAAGCTACCGACCGACGTGTACGTTACGGCTGCGCAGTGGGTGTTCGGGCCTACTCTTGGCGACTGGGCATTTGATAAGTGCTGCGAGGTGCTTGGCGCTCGTAAGGACGTTATCCGCCTGCGGATCCACTACGAGTTCTGGCGTCGCTGGTACGTGTTCCCTGTCGAGTTCCCTTTCATGATCGACCCTGTGCCTGAAGCTGTTGCGGATGAGATCTTCATTCTGGCCGGTGATGAAGGTTTCGATCTTGCCCGGGTAGCATGGGGGCAGCCTGGCATTCGATCGGCTGACCTATTGGCACTGGCATCCCGTAACAATGTCACAGAGGCCTACCGTTCGGCCCTGGAGCGGCTGAGTGATCGTTACATGTTGAGCCAGCAGAATGACTGCTGGTACCTCACCGGCCGTAACCCAGCACTGAGGGCCGTGGACCTGGCTCTGTTGCCCCACAAGCCCTTGGTTAATCAGATCTCCTGGTCCAGCATGTTCTAACCAAGTGAAGAGGAAGCCAGGCTCTCGATTGCGCGGGGGCCTGGTAATACCCTACCCACGCCAGACTCTCACATCCCCATCATCTACATGGATGAAGCCAGTTCCATCGGGATAAAACCCCACCCCGCCGCCACCTAGATACAGGGCAAGACGTCGAAGGTAATCAACCGGAATACCTGGTACCGTGAGATCGCATGCACCGCCACGGAGGTGTGCTGAATGCTTCTTGCCACCCACCTTTTTATTGGTCGACTCCTCCCGATAGCCTGAAAGTACTATGAGAGGTTTGTGTATGCCGTTGATGGAGAACCAGCCCTGTATTCCGCACATGATGTTCAAAAGTGGGACGGAAATCTGTACGGCCTGTCCGGTGTGAACATCGCGCATCAGCCGACATATCGGATCATAACCGGGCCATACAAGAGCCCCCTTATCGAAGTAGACCTTATCGACCTCCTCCCATTTACCAGGCTCGACCTCACGCTTCAGCCAGAGACGTCTCGGTTGATCCCAGAAGGTGCTGGCGATTGAGAGTAGCGGTGTTGAGGAGGCGGCCAAGCCGAGGGCGTAGTGTAGGAATGATCGACGATCCAAGGGAGAGCTCCACTATCTGTGAAGCAGACTCTATCACTGCATGCAGCGTATGTGTACGTGTTATGTATGGCTTTGTGATTTATACTTTAATCGAGTAGCCCTAGGGCTATTCGTCCTCGTTCACCCGCTGCATGAACCAACCCGTTTCTGCACTTTGTTGGCGTATCATTGGGACAATCCCACCCTCAAAATCATCCGCGCTATGACCGGAGAGACAGATACTGAGCAGGGTGCAGAAATTACCCCCATGATCTTCTAGCGCTGGGTGCCCCTGGTGGATGTTCTCAACGAGATTATTCAGATTCAGAAGCTCGGACACGCTTGTGCATCGGAAGTTGAACAGCAGGTCTTGCCACTCGCCCAATTCAAAGTGGTAGACGCTGCCCGCATGGCAATAGGTGTGACCATCAATTTCCTTCATGACTGGCCAGCGCATCAACATCAGAGCGGCTTCACCAGGAAAATCCTGGGTAAGAAAATCTCCCAAGCATGCTGCTCTCTGCAGGCGCAGGGCACGGTCTATCGGTGCATCTGGCGTCGCGGGTGATCGAGACAACGGAGTAATGTATACCGGAACCTCCCCGAGAATGTCGTCGTAAATTTCAAAGGAGGGCTCGTCGATATCCGGGGTATCGTCATCAGCGAGCTCATACTCCCAACCGAGGGCATCAAAGACCTCGCACCAAAGAAACGGCTCTGTGTCACCGCAAAGAGCTAGTGCCAATTGTGTCCGGTTAGGCTCACATTGCAGCTCGAAATGTTCGGGGTTGCCTGGTGCAGCGAAAAACTTGAGTCCGTCATCCTCTGGTAGCTCATTGAGGAATGCTTCAAATGCCAGTCTCTGTTCAGTGCTGACAGCGAACTCATCTGACTTCGAGAAAGCCTTGAGCGGCTTTCCCGAGGTGGGGTTGACCACGCTTAAGATAAAAATCGCGAGGGGGGGATCGAGTTGGTGCACTCCAACCAAGACCTGCATGTGATGCTTAAGTCTGGCCTGGACAACTTCCGAATCAACCTTCTCGTCGACCAGTGAGGGTGGAAGAGCTTCAATGGCGTAACTCATGATGTCCCAGCTACCGAAGCCGCACAGACTTGCGAGCATCGCTGCCACCTTATCCTTGGGCAGCTCTGCTCCGCAGCTGCATATGTCAACCCAGTCACGAGCCCGATCAATCGAACTCAAAACAAATGGCTCTTCGTGCATGGGAGGGCTCCGATCAACTAAAGGTATGCAGGTTGATCTCAGCGTAGCGGATGTCTCAACGGGAGTAGTCCTACCGATCGTTCCATTGCAATCACCACCCAATGCGTAGGCATAAAAAAACCCGGCAAGAGCCGGGTTTGGGGGGTTAATTTAAGAGCCCTCGCATGTGCTTGAGCTGCTCGTTTAAGTCGCCGACCCGGTTGGGTGGATTGAAGGTTCCAAGGTTGGCTTCAAGAGCCTCTAGCACTGGCTTGAGGTTCTCTGCAGCCTTGAAGCCCGGCTTATCAGGATCGAGCGCTTGAAGCACGTTCTTCTTGGCCATCATGTTGAACCATTCAGGCTCCCAGTTCTCACAACCAGGTAGCGCAAAGATCGTCCTTTTCGAGCCCATTTCGACGGCTGATAACATGTCGATAGGGCCTTCGACGATCATGAACTCACTCTCAGAGCCTTCCCAAATCCAAGGAGATTTTCCGCCGTAACGCATGGCCTTCTTCTCCCCTTCTTTGGGTTCACGCATAAGCCTGAACTCTGCAGCACAGTGCGATTGCGACCGAAACCACAGTGGCCGAAATGCACAGGCTGGCGCCTTCTTTTCGGGGTTCCACAGGCCAGCTTTCACCATCAGTTCCTGCCCTGCGACCTCAGTCAAGAAGCCCTTGGCTTCCATTGGGTTGTTCGGGATGGTGATCAGGATGCCTCGATTGCAGGCCTCTCGTGCTACACCCTCGGATATACCCCGGCCAGCAAAGTACTTCAGGGCGTCATTCGACGGATAATTGCGAGATTCGGCGACCCGTTGCAATACCAGCGCAAGAGCACTGTCATCGCGTTGGATCGCGTCCATGGGCTTCGGCGGAATGTAGTGCTTAAGCAGCTCCACGTCGGCGCTCATGAGTTCCAGGCCAGCCTCACGATGTGATTTTTCCCAGTAGTAAGCCGCCGCAGCGACCACGTCACCTTGCTCACCGCACGAGTAGCAAAGCCACCCGCCATTTTTTACGCTGATTTTCACCGAGTGAGCGGAAGAAGCTCCGCACCCAGGGTTTGGACAGATGTTGTACCGGATAGCACCTGCTGACGGTCTCGCCTTCGCACCGAGCATGTGCTCGAAGAACCAGTCGAGCGGGACATTATCTCGCACATACTCAAAGTCGACCTCATAGGCGACTCCATTAGCATCGCGCTTGTATGGTCCATTAGTTACTGACATTTTCTGGTTCTCCAGATGAAAACTTGATGCTTTGTGATGCTTCACGCCGGCCTGTAAACCTCAGCCCGCGGCCGTGGCCAGCAGCCGAGCCTCATCCCATATATCAATGTCTAGCTCCCGGGCAGCTTCGAGTTTCGAGCCTGCTTCTTCGCCGGCAACGACGAAACTGGTTTTGCTTGAAACCTTGCTGGAGACCTTCCCCCCTGCTCCCTCGACCAGGGCTTTGGCAGCCTCT
The DNA here is from genome assembly GCF_001320565.1 of Pseudomonas sp. NBRC 111132. NCBI lineage: Bacteria > Pseudomonadati > Pseudomonadota > Gammaproteobacteria > Pseudomonadales > Pseudomonadaceae > Pseudomonas > Pseudomonas sp. NBRC 111132. The sequence continues at coordinate 22,554 of NZ_BCBI01000053.1, read as the reverse complement.
CTGCTAAGGGTTGGAAAAGTGCCAGTGAGGACGACGACCTTGCCCTTCAGCGAGGTTCCACTGATGGCAATGAAGTCGTTCGGTGTGGTGATCACGGCTAGGCGATCCGCCTCAGCACCGAGTGTTGAATCCTCGAAGAATCGGGTGATGTTGGTGGCGGTACCGTCTCCAACATCCGCGGTGGCCAGCAGTTGCGCGTATGTCGCTGCGCGGAATGCTGACCAGGACCCGAACTGCGCCGCCAGAGCTTTGCTGGTGGCCTCGCCGACACCCTCGATCCCCAGCGAGAAAATGAACCGCGGGAGTTCAGGAGCCTTGGAGCCCTCAATGCCCACGATCAGGTTCTTCGCGGAGACCGTCCCAAACCCCGGGAGCGGTGCGACTACCTTGTCGTTCAGGCTGTACAAGTCGGAGGGCATGCTGATCAGGCCGGCGGCGACCAGAGTAGAGACCGACTTGTCGCCCAGGTTGTCGATGTTCATTCCCAGCCGAGAGCCGAAGTGAGCGAGCTTGCCCTGCTTCTGTGCTGGGCATTTGATGCCACCTGGGCAATACAACTCGACGGCGCCCTGCAGGCGAACTAGGGGGCTATCGCACGACGGGCACTTTGTCGGCATCACATAGCGGGAGAGGGACTCATCGCCGATCGAGGGCACTGTCCGAACGATCTCCGGTACCACATCCCCAGCTCGGCGAACGATAACGGTGCTACCGACCTTGATGCCCTTGGCCTCAATCTGATCAGCGTTATGGAGAGTGGCGCTGGACACCACTACACCTCCGACTCGCACAGGTTTAAGCTTCGCCACAGGGGTTGCAGGCCCAGTTCGGCCGATCTGCACCACGATGTCTTCGACGATGGACACGGCCTCTTCTGCCGGATACTTAAACGCAATGGCGAAGCGGGGGGTGCGATTGTTCCAGCCAAGGCTTTCTTGGTCGGCAAGGGAGTTGACCTTGAATACGACGCCGTCGATGGCTACTGGGAGGTTGGTTCGATTCGCACCCACCTCATCGTAGAACCCTTTGATGCCATCCCAGCCGCGGACCACGGTCGTTTCCGGGGCGATGCTGAATCCGAGCTCAAGCAAGCCCTCAATGATCTTCCACTGTTTGGTTGTCTTGAACGCAGGCGTGCCATCGAGCTCCTGGGCTCCATACGCGTAGAAGGACAGCCTCCTGGAGGCAGTCACCTTGGGGTCCAACTGGCGCATACTGCCGGCGGCGCCGTTGCGGGGGTTGGCGAGGGTCTTCAAGCCCTGGCTCTTGAGGCGCTCATTCACGATCTCAAAATCGCTATTGAGCATGACAACCTCGCCACGAACCTCCAAATCAATGGCCGCAGGGAGGGTCAAAGGCAAGTTCAGGATGGTTTTGGCCTGTGCCGTTACATCCTCCCCGGTCGTACCATCCCCGCGGGTGACTGCGCGAACCAGGACGCCAGCCAGGTATCGCGCCGAAAGCGCTAAGCCGTCGTACTTCAGTTCAGCGGTGAACTCGATGTCCGCCGGCTGTGACAGCTCATCCAGCACAGAGCTTGCAAATGCCCGTGCCTCTTCCTCGTTCATGGCGTCCTTGAGCGACAGCATTGGCACATCGTGTGGTGCTTGGACGAACTCCTCCAGAACCCGGCCACCGACCCGCTGCGTTGGTGAGTCGGCGGTAGCCAGATCTGGATACGCAGCTTCCAGTTGCTCCAGTTCACGAAACAGGAGGTTGAATTCTCCGTCCGGGATCGTCGGGGCATCGAGTCGGTGGTACGCATCCATGTGTCCAGCGACCTCTGCACGGAGTTGAAGAAGGCGTTGCTCAACCTGGGCGAATTCAGACATGGTTTTTCCACTGGCAGGATAGGTGTGTGCATGATTATAAATCTGCCAGTATTATGCGTACATGTTTCTTTTTCGTGCGCCAAATTGTGCTGGCGGTAAGCCGGCCAGGAGTGAGTTGCATCATGTTTTCGAACCTTCACCTCTACCGGATTACTGAGCCCTGGGGCTTGTCTACGGCCGACCTTGCGAAACGGCTGGAAAAAAAGGCTTTCACCCCTTGTTCGGGTAGCGTCACCAAAACCCAGGGGTGGGTGGAGCCCCGCGTGGGCGGTGGTCTCGTGCTTGAGGTGCAGAAACAGATCCTGCTGAATCTGTGCTTTGAAGAAAAGAAAGTCCCAGAGCCGGTGTTGCAGCGACACGTGGCAAAGAAGGCGGCCAAAATGCTCTCAGAGAAGGGCTACAAGCCCAGCCGGGACCAGCTGAAGGCGATGAAGGACGAAGCGTTTATCGAACTTCTGCCCAGGGCATTCGAAGCACAGAGCACGGAAAAGGTGTGGATCGATACCGCGGCGGGGCTGATCGGCATTGACTGTGGCTCACCGGCGAAAGCCGATGATGTTGTCACTCAAATCCATGATGCCATCGATATACCCGCATCACTGATTCGGACCTCGATGGACCCCTCCTCTGCGATGGCCACCTGGTTGATGAACAACGAATCCCCTGACGAATTCACGGTCGACCGTGAAGTCAACCTGCAGGGGCTGGACCTTGAAAAGTCAAAGGTGGGTTACGCCTCGATCAGCCTGGAGCGAGAAGAGATCCGCCAGCATCTACTGGAAGGTCGGCGGCCCGTACGATTGGCCATGACGTTCAATGAAGAGGTGTCTTTCGTTTTGACGGACAAGTCGACCCTCAAGCGCATCGTCTTCCTCGAAAACGTGAATAAAGAGATTCCCGATGAGGAGGATGAAGAGGCCGCATTCGGTGCAATGTTCCTGACTTACGCTGGCGTGCTGTCAAAGCTCGTGCCCGCTCTAATGGAAGCGCTCGGCGGCGAGGAGGCAGCACAGGGGTAATCAGATTTGTAGATGCGTGATGTGCATTACCGGGTACTAGGCAAACGCAAGGCTTAGCCACTCAACCCGGGAGAATGACCATGAAACTGACTATCGACACCGATGTTTGCAAACGTAAGGCTCAAGCTCTGTCGCTTGAACTCGCTCTGTTCATCACCGCGTGCTGCATGCGCTTGAAACTGCTCTGTGAGATTGCTGTGATGCTGGCAAAGGCCGGTTACTACAGGATGTTCTTCTCGCAAATCTACACCACCAGCAACATTGATGTTGACGGTTTCCGTAACGTGTTCGAGCTTGAAGGTTATCCAAGCGTCACGCCTGGCCATGTGCGCTTGCAGTATCGCCAGACGGTGAACGGTCACGAGAAGGCTCGCACCAGCATGCTGGTTACTGTGCAGGAATGGGATGCAGTGGCCCGCCGTGTGGCATTCGGTTCTGGGCGCTTGGCGCAAGCCGATTAACGTTTTACAGCACCCGGCCTCACCTGAGGCCGGGTTTTTTATTACTCGCCGTACAGCGCGTCCCATGCCTCTTGGACTGCTTCGTCCGAGGCGTCGCTGAGCTCACCCAGGCTGACGGTCGCATACCCACTGGCATGTTTCACGAGAAGCCCAGCGCGATGCCGGGCTTGATCGTGATCAGTGGACGGTGCCTGGGGCTTGTTGTTTGTAGATCTTCTGCAACCTGGCCTCGGCAAGCTTCGCGATCTCAGGCTGCGCACGGAGGCGGATGGTATCCAGGGCCAACATGGCGCTGATGTCGCCAGTGATCGACGTGAAGGTAGCATCTGGTGAGCAGCCATCGTCCAGAACGGATTCTGCTTCTGCAGACGCCACGACGAACGTCGGTACCGATTCCACCTTGAAGGCCTTGAACAGATTGGGGTTGATCTCCCACGGCACACCGGCCTTGTTCACCTCCAGCGCAGCCTGTTTGGTCTGCATCTGGGAGCCGTTTTTAAACCCTCTCACGACCATGACGGCACCGGTTTCACGCGCCTGTTGCGCCAGCCGCTCAAGCGTATCTTTCGGCATTGAGAACGACACGAAGATGATGAAGTCGTTCGCGCCATGGCTAACCTTCTTCCCGTCCTTGGCCGCGTTGAATCGGGCAATCACGTCGTCGAGCGATTCAGTCTTGGTGGGTGCTGGGGCGTCAATGACCGGTACCGTGGCCTTGAACGTGCCCGGCTTCACCGGATCAATCTTCCCGTTCAGAGCGGCACTTCGAGATGCCGCCTGCTCCTGCATGATCTTCTGGATAGCTTCGTTGGAAGGAATTTCCAGCTGCTGGGACACGGCAGGCACGGCGATGAAGCTAGTTACTAAGAGTAGCGCCGCCGCAGCAGTCGCGTTTACGGAAAATGCCATAGCCAAAGTCCTTGTAACCTGGGAGAGGGAACTCAGTGTTCGATTCGGTCAGAATGGTCGACCGCCCGATTGGAGAGCAGCACTTGCCTGCGATTTTTGCGGTCTCAGGCTTGGGGTAGAGGCGAGTCAGCTTGTACTGCCGCTTGTCCATGATGATCTGCGGGTAGTAGCCGCACATGGCGTCACCCCCCATTGCCGCCCACTGGGTACCAGCGGCATGCAGTTTTGCGAGGATTCGCGTGGTTTGCAGCCGGGCGGTTTGCTCCATGCTCAGGTGCGCCTCGTTTCGGCCGGTCAGCGGGTACATGTGACCGTACGAGCCGGCGGCCCAGAAGATCGTGGACAGTGGAAAGCCCGCGGCGGCGGCAACGGCATCGGCGGACATGGCCCCAATCGCCAGCATGCTTCCGAACGGGAATGCGTATGGCGTCAGGATGCCGGCGAGCTCGTCGTCGTTGTGGGTGGGGTCTGCAAAAGACATCCAGGGGACGTCGATACCGCGGTTGTCCATGCAGGTATCGTCCAGGATGGCGCCCATCACATACATGGCCGGGTTGATGTAGAAGTTGACCTGCATGAACGAGTCGCGTGTGCTCCCGATGCCGCTGCTCTGATCGTCAGAGATGTAGCCGAAGGCGTCTGCGTTCACGCCTACGTTGACTTTCACCCCACCAAGCAAGGGGAAGCATCCAGGCACCGTGGTAACGTCGGTCATCATGTCGAACTCCCAGAACGATGTGGGAATGCCGACCTTGGGCGGGTTGTCGCACGTGCAGAATGCGCTTTTGTTCCCACTGTCGAAGTCCTCCTGGCCATCGGAGATGAGCTCCGTTGAACCGAAAAGCTTGATCGGGAACATGCAGGACCAGCAGACATCCGAAATCAGGTTCGGGAATTTACCGGTGCACACGCCTTCATCGGCAGAGCTGACCGGACTGAGCAGGGCCGTTGCCACAAAGCCCAGGGCCATAAGCAGTTTCTTCATAGCTTCAACTCCTCGATCTGGAGTTCCCTGCCCTTTTGGGTCAGGACCGCGGGAACGCGCTCGATCCCGAACTTCTTCGTGAGGATCCCCATCTGGTCGAAGTAGACCGGGCGACCCCACTCCCGGTTGAGCTTCAGGAACGAACCCGCGACCAATATCACTTTGTCCCGGGGATGCTCATCGGTGCGCTTCTTGGCGTACTGCAGCTGCTTCGGATCGCGAGCGTCGATGAAGATGATCGCTTTGCTGAGGGTGATGTGGTCCAGCGGGTTGATGCGAGTGCCCGCCGGCACCAGGATGTTGCCCAGATGATCTTTGACGGTCTCAGGGTACGTGTAGGTCGGGTCGTACATCCTGATCTGTGGCTCAACGACGGGCCCAATGCCGGGTACCGGCTTGGGGTTTTCTGCTCCGGCCAACTGCTTGTCGCGGTAGTCGTTCCAGAACTTGTCGAGTTCGCCTTTCTTGTCCATCGCTTTCAATCGACCTTGGATCATGTCGATTGCATCCTGCTCCTGGATCTCCCAGGTGTTTCCGTACTTGCCGAGATCTTCGGCATGAACAGTGGATGACGTGAGGTAGAGGGCGGTAAGGAAAGCGGATGCGCATAAGCGGCGTAGCTTCATCACAACTCCAATGAGAATGCCCAGCCCGGGGCTCATGATGATCAGGTGATCAGAAACCAACGTGGCCATCGAAATGGCCACGTGGAGAAAACTGTCGGAGGGGGATCAGGAACCGCCGTTGAGGAAGTTATCCAGGCGCTCAAGTGGTACCAGCCCCGGCAGCTTTCGGCCGTCTTCGCTCACCATGGCTGGGGTGCCTTGGAAGCCGATGCTTTCAGCCAGGGCGATGTTGCGCTCGATTGGGTTGTCGCATTTCTTCGCCGGAGGCTGGGTGCCATGCGCCAGTGCTTCCCATGCTGCAGCCCGGCCCGATTCAGGCAAACACCAAACCGATTCTGCTTTGGCGCGAGCCTGCGGGTGCAGTGAGTCAAGCGGATACATGAAGGTGTAGATCGTGACGTTGTCGAGCTTGGCCAGGACGTCCGATTCCAGGGTTTTGCAGAACGGGCAGTCAGGGTCAGAGAACAGGTAGAGCTTGCGGGCGCCGTTGCCCTTCACGCGAGTGATCGCATCGGCCAGAGGAAACTTCGATACGTCGATTTTCTCAGCGGCAGCTCGCTTAGGTGCCGTCAGGTCCTTGCGGGTCTGCATGTCGTAGACGCTGCCGAACAACAGGTAGCGACCTGAAGCGTCGGTATAGGCAATGTTCTTGCCCATGGTGATTTCGTAGAGGCCATCAATCGGCGCCCGCTCCACGTTGGTGAAGTTGGTGGAGGGGTATTTGCCCTTGAGCGTGTTGAGCACGGTCATGATCTCGATGTCAGCAGCTGGCGCCGCTGCCGCAGCAGCTGGAGCGATGGCTGCTGCAGGGGCCTGAGCCACCTCTGGTGCAGTAGACTCGGCCTGGGCGAATGCAGCCAGCGAGCAACTGGCGAGAGCGATAGCGACAACGAGCTTTTTCATCGGTTACCTCAGATTTAGAAATGGCATCGGTAGAATTATGTGTACGTGTGATCATATACTAGCAATACCGACAACGCGTGACTATACGCAGCGAGTATTAAAAGAGAGTTATGGATACCACAAAGCCGCCATCTCACCCGTTGCAGCAACTGCAGCACGCCTATCACGCCATCAACGAGCGTTTCTTTTCCGGGGCATTGCCTGGCTGTGAAATCGGATTTTCGACACGCCATGGATCTGAAGGCCATTACCGGCCTGGCGCTCTTCCGAGCGGGGAGCTCTGCCCGGCCCTGGACCAAATCGCCATCGGGGCGCACCTTTCGAGCAGCAAGATGATCGAATCGCTGGCGCATCAGGCCTGTCATCAGTACCGCCAGCACTCCGGACCGCCCCCGCGGCGGTCCTACCACGACCAGGTCTGGGCCGAGAAAATGGTCGAGATCGGTCTGCAACCGTCCAGTACCGGTATGCCTGGTGGCCGAGTGACTGGGCAGAAGGTGTCGCACTACCTTCTCGAAGGCGGGGGCCTGAGTCTCCTCATCCGCGAGCTTCACGATCAAGGGCTGAATATCAATCTGGCGGGTGCGGCCGGGCCTGCTGGTGCTGGCCTCCGAAGCGCGAACAAAAAAGCCTGGGCCAGAACGAAATACACATGTGCTGGCTGCAACAAATCTGTGCTCGGCGGCGACCAGTTCAACCTGGTGTGCGGTGATTGCCAGCTGCCGCTAACGGCTGAGGTATCTACTGCGGGAGCGATCGAGCGCGAAGGCGCCGAGATGTCGACGTCGGGTGCAATACTGCATTCGTCAGCCAGAACTCTGGTGCAGCCGGCGGCATAAAAAATCCCTCGAACCAATGGTCCGAGGGATGGTGAAGCAGTTATGCAGAGCTGGTTCGCTCGCAAGAATCCAAACGGCTCATGTCCGGCCTGCATTCTCCATTACGTTGCTTTCCGGGATAGGAATCCCGTAGTGGTCGGCATCGTGGTACACCGATGAGTTCGGATTGAGGAATGACAGATCCTCAACGACCCAACGTCCTCCATTGCTACCTCCTACGAGGAAACAGCATGTGGTGCCAGCAGGTACGTCAATTTGGTAAGCGCTTCGGCCCACCTTCAGCTCGATTGTGGCGGCGATGACGGTCTTGCCCAGTTTTGCGACAGGGGTGCGGGTGCTCATGTGTATCTCCTGAAAGGCGTTTATTGCTGGCAGATCAATAAGTGAACAGGTCACCCGCAGATCCATTGCCGTTGTTGAACTTCGTGTCACGAGGCACTTCGAACCAGCTGTAACCGTCCCAGACCTCCAGCGTTTCGCCAGACACACGTGCATCGAAGTAGCGCCCGCCCAGCTTCGGGTGGTAGGCGTAGATGCCCGCCCCTTTCATCAGGTGATCTTCAATTTTCTTCCTTGCTATAACTGCGGTGAGAGTGGCCATCGCCTGCTCCATTCATGTGAGGTGTGCCGAGGCACTTGAGTCGCCATCTGGCGTTGAACTTGCCTTTGGGGATGTCCCTCATGGGCCTATAAATCCACATGAAAAACCCGGCGCGTGGCCGGGTTGGATGGAGCGTTTCTAAGCTTGCAGCTGGTAGCTACCAGTTACCTTGGTACCGCGCATGGCGCTGTAGTAATTGACGCGTTCGATGAAGGGGATGGCCTTCAACGCGGTTGAACTGAAGCCATGCGCTGAGCGGATGGTCTCAATGGTGCCTCCTGTTGAAAGCTCCCAGAGGAAAATGGTGCCACCATTGGCATGCACCGCTGCTTTACGGGTGATCTGCGCGTCTTTCATCAGTCGCGAGGCTTCGATGATGGGATGCATACCGCCACCCTTCACTTAGCTTTGGTGTTGGCGACGAACGATTCGAGTTCCTTAACGGTCGAGCCGAAATTTACTTTCTCGCAGAGCCCTTCGATCTCTTGGATGGACAGAGGGGTGAGCTGTCCGGAATTGCTTGCGATATCAAGCAAGCCCGGAGCTGCTGACTCGCCGCTTCGAAGGAACTCCTGATAGTGGCGAAGTGAGGCGAGGATCGTACCTTGTTCACGGTCATCGACCAGAACTGCAGTTTGAGTTGCTTGGATTTGCTTGGACATGCTGAATCTCCTGAATGAAACAGGTCTTGCGATGACCTGGTCCCAGGAGATGGTGAGCATCGAGCAATAAAGCTGGGCTCGGTTTGAGGTAGGGGTGCTGATGCGAGTGTGCGAGCTCTGCTCCGGTGATAGGCCGACAGGACAGAGCTCAGCTCCAATGTGTGCTGGTTTCTCTACTTTGGTTGGTCAGCCATGGTTGTACACTTGGTGCGGTAGCCATGCGGAGTTTTTTTGTTGAATCCGATAAATCCTCAGGAATTCGGCCCTGCTCGCGCACACTCCGAGGCAGAGCCTGATACCTCAAACCGCAGGTTCAATATCATCGATCATGAAGTCTAGTTCAGACCGCAAATAATCAAAGCGAGCATTAGCGACTACATCTGGATATTTGGAATCCATGAATGGGGAAACCATCCACCCTTTATGCTCGCTTTTTGATCGCTCTTCAAAAAACTCCGTCAAGCCAACCTGACTAATGACCTGAATTGCGATCTCATACTCCTCAATCGACATGATTGTGTATGGGTACTGATCTACCATGCTCTTTTCAAGACCAGCCTTGTCTAGGAGATTAAGAATAGCGTCTTCAAGTTTCTGGAAGATGGATGGGCCAAAGAGATACCAGTTTGAGAGAGTCAATACAACCGGGTAGAGTTTCCGACCCTCTGGCTTCCATGGCGTATACTCACTAACTACATCCGCCAAATTCTTGTAGTTCTGAACGACGAATTTTGCCAGATGATTAACCTCTTTCTCTAGAGCGCCCTCCTCTAGCTGGTAACGAGCTGGAAGTCCAAGGCGCTTCGATTTACACTCAATAAGCATAGCCGCCGATCCATCGTACACATACCAGTCCACCCCATCCTTCTTAGTCTTTTTAACGAAATACTCCTCTCCCGCTCGAATTGATAGATTGCCCGTTGTTATAAGCTCAGCACTTATTTCACCAACATATCGTTCAACCGCCGCCCCGTATGGATTCTCAAACCCCTCAATTCTTCCCAAGTCAAAAAATAAGCCTTCCGACACTCTCGACAAGATAAAATGAGGAACCGGGCAAATTACAATATTAGGGGCCTCTGGAAAAACACGAACCAAAGGTGTACTTTGCAAAGGGTTGATAGTGTACGACCAGTTCTCATTGTATTCTTGAACTGACTTGGTCCGCTCTCGGAGGGGCTGAAAATCCATCACAATCAAGTTGAAAAATGAATCCCGTTGCTGATCAGAAATTCCGAGCTGTGTAAAATCAGTATTCAGATCATATGAATTTTTTGAGATGAACGCACCGGCTGTCGCCATACCTAGGAGATAGAATTTCTTGATAGTGAGGCCAGTCTCCTTCTCCAAAAGGGCTTCAACCTCAGGCGCTCTGTAAATCCTAAAGTATCGAGCAAGCCGCAATTCGACAGTGTGGGCCTGCCAGGGGAACTGTTGCTGAATGATCCGATGCACTTCTTGGAAGATCATCTTTTCAAGGCGGCCGTGCACCTGTTGATCTTGCAGCTTCCTGACTTTCTCGATGGCGGAAACAAAATCTCTTAAGTCAAAAAGGTTTTTTGTAGCACCCACTCCAGAGTTCAAGATCACCTCACGCGCAAGGATATCGAGCTCCCAAGGAAATACTACACCCTTTATAGAACACTTGCCCTTTGGATGAATGCGTGAAAAGTGCAGAGGAATAGATTCCCCATATTGGATATTCTGAAAAAACCGACATATTTGTAGAAGGGCTGCAGTACGGTCAAGCTTGGCAACAAAATTACGAAGTGGCTTGTAATGGTGATACATCAGTCTTCCCTGATTATTTGACGTCAGAAAAAAGCTTAGAAACTAAGCACGATATTGCGTAGTACTTTACACTATCCCTCGGCGCTGGGCACTGCCACTATCTTGCTTGTCGAGACGACTACCGAGGCTTATTCGGATAACCTTTGTCCATGGCAGCGAAGCTTGAAATCCAACTCATCGGCCGATTTTGGCGACCTGATGTCTCTGTTTGTGAGACTCACAACTGATGGCAGGGAGGTAGCAATGGTGATGGCCTGCATAGAAGCCGAAAATGGACGTGGCCAACAAGCTTATGTCGATTACAGCACTTCGTATTCTGCACCAGGGACAACTGCAGCCTACAGAGTACCTCGACCCGTTCGAGCCATTGATCGGGCGTGGCTATTATCCCCCACCCCTCGTTGTCCTCGGTACCTCCCGCGGATTAGCCACTAGGGGAATTCAGGTGGCTGATAAGCGAAAGATCAGGAACTCATGATTATCGCCTGCATGCCAGGCTCTCGCGATCGAGGAGGCCGAGTACTGGAAGCAGTTCAGCCGGCCAGCATAGGGTGAATCTGGCTGGACCGAGGATGTTTTGAACCGATCAAAATCATAGCCCGCACGGTTGGAGGCTTGGCTCGGTTGATAGGCTGCATGCTGAGCTCGTTATCTTCCCGGCGCTGCTGCTGTTCGTGTGAGAGTATGGTGGCCATCGTTGTCCCTATTGGGTTAAGGCAGAAGTCGCGCCTGGAACGCGTACCTATACGCCTCGTGCTTCTGAATGCATGGGTTGCCTTTCCCCATTCCGATACTGTGAGTATTTATAGTGCTGATTAGAGGGTTTTAAAGCAGTGTATAAGGATGCCTAATCCTCTAGAAGCGGCTAATTTCCGCCATTTTATGGGGCGCAAGCGATGGTCTGAAGAATTTTATAGATCCATGTTGCATCGCCAGCGGAATCGGTGTCTAATAGGCCCCATGCAGGCGATCAAGCCTCAACCTACCCAATCTCCTGAAAGGCTGGGAAAATCAACCGAAAGGTTGAACTTGCGACCACAAGGCCCGCTACTTCGTAGTGGGCCTTGTGGTTTCTGGCGTTCGTGAATCATGCGCGTTTCTTACGCAGTGCATGGGTTCGCTAAACAAGAGTCCGCAGAGGGCGGAGGTGATCACGCCTCTACCCAACTACAGATCACTCCCCTTGTTCTGTGCCTTTGGTGGACTGCCGCCACAGTTTCCAGGACTCATAAAGCCGCTCGGCGGATACGGGCTGTGCAAAGCCCATCCATTCCGCCACCAGGGCCGGCGTTTCACCTCTTTCGAACAACTCAGCCGCAAAGGTATTACGTAGGGTCTGCGGGCTAGCTCGATGCTCAGGATCGCGAATGGCCTTCACCCCGGATTCGACGATCACGGCCTCGGTGATGCGGTTCACCGTCGACGGGTTGATCGAGGTGATTTTGCGACCGTTCTTGACCACCGGCGTGATGTCGCTCGGGAACACCAGGTCGCCCTCGGTACCGGCCTGATGGCGGATGTGCAACCAGGTGGCCAGCGCCCGGGCGGCGTAGTCAAACGGCTTGGTCCGGTGCTCGAACTTCGAATCCGCATAGGAAATGATGATCCATGGGGCGGCTTGCGGGGTGATGCAATTAACAGTCAGGCCGACGATGTCCTGCACCTTGAGCCCAGCCCCCACACACAGACCCACCATCGCCCGATCGCGGGCTTCGCGCCAGCGCCCCCGCTCGTTCTGCGCCGTCAGCGGCGCCACCAGGTGATTGGCCAGCAGCTCGGCTTCCTGGGGCCGCAGAAAGCTCGTAGGCAGGTTGCCGTCGACATCCTTCCATTTGACCCCTTCAGCCCTCAACGCCTGCGCCGCCGGGTTGAGGAAGCCTGGCTCTTCCTTTTCCTTGAACAGGTCGGCCAACACCCGTTGTATGAGTTTGCGGTACCGGTCGCGCTGCGGCCTATTGTTCACTCGCTTTTCGTTCTTCTCGATCTCAGGGGTTAGGCTATCTAGGAAGTCTGAAATATTGCTTGCATCCACTTCGTCTAATTTAATGCTCTTTTGCTCAATCCAGTCGACAAACCGGCCCCACTGCGAGCGATAGACCTCCGCGGACGATATTCGAATGCGGGCTGAGGTTCCCCTGCCCGCTTGCTGGCTGATCCAGTGGTCGAATGTCTCCTTGGGCCGTTCATTCCAAGAAGGACTGTCAGGTTTGAAGAGGTCTTCAGTAGCGCTCATGGGCGACTCCGGAGGTACAGGATGGACGGGAGCTAGGTCGGCCTGCTCTGACTGTTAATTGCATGTCGATGAAGTGTAGTGGAGAACATTTGTACTCGCCTGGTTTTTTCACTGACAGAATGGGGTGTGCCTGGCGCCGGCACTGCGGGCCGAGAGGGACCGGCGGCTTCAAGAGCACAGAACAAGGGAGGGGGTATTCGTGCGTGTGTGGCATCCCTGAGGGCAAGTTCAACTACTTTCAGGAGTTCGCCATGAACAACGTATCGCTCATCAGCTTCATCAACCTGCTGCACAGCGCCTCCCACGTGCAGCTGACGCTGCCCGGGCTTACCACGCGCTGCACTGCGGAGGTCGAGCAAACGGATTCAACCATCACCCTGCTTCGCCTGTTGTGGTCGAGCAACTGCGAGACGCTGATCACTGCTGAGGCACTGTCGGCTGGTCACTGGGTCGACGACACGTTCCACTGCCTGGATATTCACGGCCGCGAGGTGACGCTGCAATTACTGCAGACGACAACAATCAAACCCGACTGCAGCACGCCGAACGAGCTCGATGCCTTGCTCCGTGAACTGTTGCTGGAAGCTAATCGCCGCCGGCACTTGCCAACCAAGCCCATGCAAAATGCCCTGCAGGTAGCTGTCTGGGAAGGTTCGAAGTCAGTCCGACGGTTGCTGTTCCCGCAGATGCTTGCAACGCTGAACACCGTCCAGGAAACACTCACCAAAGCCGCGCAACTCGGCGTATGGGACTGGGCCTCGATGCCGCAACTGCGTGACCAGGTCACGGCTGCGCTCGCGGCTGATTACGGTACCGAGGTCACCTGGAGTCCGGATTGCGTCTACGACCACCTGGACAGCGGTGAGATCCTCGATTTCTTCGCGGATCTTCGCAAACGCACCGACACTCTGGATGAAGAATCCGAGCTGGTATGGCGAGTCTTGGTCATGGCGGTCAACCTTCTGGAGAAAAAGCAGCTCCACGAGTTGCTCCAGGGCCTGCGTCAACGACTGGAAGACACGAACGACGACATGCGCGAGCTCTGCTCTCTGCCTGTCGCTGATTTGCTGCGACTGATCGCAGACACTGAGGCTGATGCCGAGGGGGTATAACGCTCTACCCGCCCCGACCTTGTGTCGGGGCTTTTCTTTGGGCAAAAGAAAACCGCCAGTCCGAAGACCAGCGGCGGATGGAGCGTTTGTGTGGGCTATGCCGATTTCAGCACATAGCGCTTCTGCGGAATGAGCACTGTTTCTTCGACGACGTTTAGGCTCAGCATGTCGATGAAGGTTGAGCGGATATTGTCACAAGCATTGTCAAATGCCTCGACGACCTCCACGCGGTTCGCGAGTTGGTCCAGAGACCATTCGTTGAAGTCTTCATCCTGGTCCAACGCCTGGCCAGAGACACGAAGCGTTTTGGGTGGATGCTGGAAGTTTAAACGACCTGCATGACCTTCGGCGCCACAGCGACCGCAGCGGTTGTCACCTTCGGAACAGCCTTGGTAATTGCGTTGAGAGCAGCTTCGGCAGTAGGACTGATAGCCGGTGGACTCCCAGTGGCTCTTCATGAGCACCAGATACCCGCTCGAACGTCCATTACTGCTGATGGTGAACTCGCCATTCATTTCCACGACGAAGTCCTCGATCACCAGAGACAAGTCATCCCAGTAGTCGACATTGAGCAGCTCAAAGGCCTTCTCTGTCTGCTCCCGATCCAGGCCAAGGGCATGAATCTTCACGCAGTGAGCGTAACTGGTGACGCGGTTCCAAGAGTTCATTGTGTCATAGCGATAATGACCAGCCAGGAAGCTGATCATCGCTTGACGATCGGTGCGGTCCACTGCGGCTTTTTGAAAATGTTGCATTGGAAAATCTCCTGTTGGCTGTATAACCGGAGATGTGCAACACAGAGCGGTAAATCCGGGCAATGGCGCGATCGGGGATCATAGGCCTGGGGCCGGCCCGGGCAGATCGAGTGCTGCAACGGCGAGTTGGCCCGCTGGGTTAGCCCACCCGCCTGGCAACGGTCTGGGCATCACCAAAACTGCGTGATAGGCCGGGTCTCAAAATTGTCGATGGCTTCCTTGTGCTGCTGGTAATGCTGCTCGTAAATCTTGATGTTGAGGCGGCAGAACTCTTCCAGCTCAGGCTCGGGTAACCGCGGCGAGAATAGAATCACTGGCCGCTGGTCCTGATCTGCGAACTGCAGGGTGCCGTCAGGGAACATCACCTGAGGTATCCCGCCCAATAGCATCTCAACTTTGGTAATGAACGGGGTGATCTTGGACTGCTCGGGCGCGAAAATGTGCATCACTTGATCGGTCATAGCGGTTATCTCCTAGGTCAATGGAACAGGGATGCGATTAGGTCCTCTGGTCCCTACATCACACCAGCTTCAGATGGGGTCTTTTAGGGTCGCCTATACGGACCTGCAGCGCCGGCTGCATGTGCATTACGTCAAAACCCATGGACTTGAACCACACAGGGTTCATCAACGTGCGTTTCTCGGTGGGGAGTTCGAAAAAACCGTTGTCCTCGGACCAGAATCGGCCGCTCACTGGATGAACCAGGTCAAGCTCACAGGTGCCGTCGGGATAGGCGCACACCACAAGCTCCCAGGACGGATCAGGGGGGATTGGCCATTGGTAGCCCGCCGGCCCCAGGCGCTTCCGAATTCCGCCGTCACAGCGGCCGGACAACCCATATACGAATGCACGGACATGCCACATCAAGACCGGGCGGTTTCGCTCAGTCCACCCTGCACATGCATGCCTGAATGCCTGGCGAACCAAAGGCCTTGGTAGGCCCCACTGAAAGCACGCAAGGCCCTTCTGATACATATCTTCGAAGTCGAGGTTGGGATAGCCTGCGTCGTCCGCTGCACGCTCCAAATAGTTCATGCTTCGCGCACCTCCGGGCGATGTGCAGACCATCCGAGACGGTACTCGTCCACCCTGGCCAGCGCGTCTGCTGCCGAGCGCTCGACTAGGGTTTGCGTTTCCCCATCGGTGTACAGGCAGCCCGTGGTATCCATCACGAGCGCAGCGCCGGCAAGGTCGATTGCCAGGATGTGGGTGTAGTTTTGGTGGCCTGCCAGGCTATTTTCACTTTGAGTAAGATCTCGACTGATCGGCCCTTTGGCGACCCCGCGGTATGGCTCTGGAACTGTCTCGGGCCATCCGTCGCAAAAGAATGACTCGACGAATTCCAGCAGGCCGATTCCGAGCTCGGCAGCGAAGCGTTTGATGCCCTCGATCGATGATCCATCCCACGACCATTCTTCAATCAAATTCCGATTGCACATGCTGGGTCCCTCCCTAAGGCTCCGGCACCATTGTGTGTGCACCAATTGAACCATGCATTCTAAATAATATCGATACTTTACACGTAAACATAAGTCGATTAGAGATAACTGTGGCCTGCAGTGAAGCACGCTCATCCTGCGGGATCGAGTAGGGTGGGGGATCACTCCCCCAGCCCTCTCACACCACCGTACGTGCGGTTCCGCATACGGCGGTTCAATTAATACGCTGGAGTCCCTGCACAGTGCTGCGCAGCGAGACCAGCCCCATTTTGACGAAGTACAGCGTCGGTACCGCCTGATTCATGTGCTTGGATGCCGAATTCCACCAAGGCCCTCGCCCATTCACGCTCGACTTCCACGCCCGCTCCGGCCTAAGCCCAAGTGAGATGAGTCGTCGTTCGCGGGTCTTCGGGGTTTTCCACTGTCGCCAGAGCAGGCAACGTAGTTTTCGACGCAGCCACCAATCGAGTTCATCCAGCGTCCGCATGTTCGCGGTAAGCCGGAAGTAGTTTGCCCAACCCCGCAGTACAGGGTTCAGCACCTCAATAGTGTGGGGCAAGGATCGTCCTCGCCCCTTGCGCAGCAACTCACGAACTCGATCCATCAGTCTTCGGAGGCTTTCGGGTGCAGCTCGCACCCGTGTCTCTTTGCGATAGATCGTGATCGCATAGCCCAGAAATTTTCGCTTCCAGGGTCGTGCCACTGCGCTTTTCTGCTCGTTGATACGCAGTTTCAGAGTAACCGTCCGGCCAGCACCCTCTCCTGACAGCCCTCCAAATTGGCCAAGATAGTGGACACCATTTTTTAGTGGACACTATCTTGGATACAGTTGCCCCAGCCCGTCGAGCCGGTCGCCGCCCCAACTTTCCGCTGGACTTTAAAGGGGTGCCCGCAGAATTCGGAAAAAATCGTACGCTAAGGTTTTCCGGGCAATCGTAGCGGCCTGAACTTCCCGACCTCCAGCCTGCGGCTCTGCCGCCAGACGTAATCGCCAGTCAGGTTGATGTGCTCCCAGCCCAGCGGCAACAGGTATTGCAGCAGCTCGCCGCCCACCGACTTGCCTCGACCAGCCCCAAGTGATGCGCTCCAGATACATCGTGTTCCATAGCACGATGGCCGTCACCAAGTTTGGGCTTCTGGCTCTGTAGCGCTGCGGCTCGAAGTTCCGATCCTGATTTTGCCTAAAACTGGACACTAGCTATTGTCTTTGAACAACGTCGATACGGTACGGGCAACATGGTCTGCACCGTCACTGATTTCACGCATAATAGTTGTTACAGTTGCGATCTGATCGTTGTTTTCTTCGGCGCTTCTAGCGATGCTGTTCATATCTATATTCAGTTGCTGAGTAAGCTTTCCGTTAGCAGTTACCACATTCTGGATTTCCACGGTGGCACTGCTAGTTCGAGCTGCCAACTGACGAACCTCGTCGGCTACTACAGCAAAGCCTCGGCCCATTTCACCCGCTCGGGCAGCTTCAATTGCGGCGTTAAGTGCTAGTAAGTTAGTTTGTTCTGCCACGCCTTGGATGGTGGTAACAATTTTCTCGATATCTTTAGCCTGAGCATTTAGCTGTGTAATCAAAATAACCGCACCGTTTATTAAATTAAGTGTGCTCTGAGATAATTCAATTGAACTAGCAAGGGACTCCATGCCCCGCACGGAAATTTGAGAT
Source organism: Pseudomonas sp. NBRC 111132 (assembly GCF_001320565.1). Taxonomy (NCBI): domain Bacteria; kingdom Pseudomonadati; phylum Pseudomonadota; class Gammaproteobacteria; order Pseudomonadales; family Pseudomonadaceae; genus Pseudomonas; species Pseudomonas sp. NBRC 111132. Next base: position 4,712 of record NZ_BCBI01000053.1, on the reverse strand, counting down.
GTCTCCTCGGCGGTGGTGAAGGAAAGCTCTGCGGCTTGACGGATTTCATCAGCCTTATGCTTCTGCGAGCTGACGTCGGTGGCAAATTTTAACACTTTCACAACCTGGCCGGCTTCATCAACGACGGGGTTGTAGGTGGCCTCAAGATAGATGGTCTCTCCCGATGCGGTCTTGCGCTCAAATTGCCCGCTGAAAAAAGTTCCTCCCTTTAAACTCTGCCAAAAATTTGTATTTTCTTGATAAAAATTATCGAAACAGAACATTCGGTGGTGTCGACCCTTGATATCGCTGAGGCGATAACCCATAGCACGGAGGAAATTCTCATTTGCATGCAGAATGTCACCGTTAGGTGTGAACTCGATCTCCGCCATCGAGCGGGAGATGGCTGCATGGACGGCTCTTAGTGAGAGTAACTCGTTTTCTCTCTGAGTGACATCTGAGCCAATCTTAATGATTTCAATAACTTTTCCATCTTGATTTTGAACTGGAATATAAGTAGCCTCAATCAATATTAAGTTACCGTCTTTGCGCAGCCGCCTAAATAAACTTGATAGAGGATGGCCGTCAGCCAATTTCTGCCAGAAGCGCGAATAATCAGCTGTGCTAGCATAATTCTTTTCGCAGAAAATTCTGTGGTGCTGCCCTGCTATTTCTTCGAGTTTGTAACCAAGCATCTCTAGAAAGATATTGCTCGCATAGATTACGCTCCCGTCTGGCCTGAATCTGATTTCCGCGACATTTCGATTTATTGAATCAAGCTGCCACTGTAGTTCTGAGAGCTTATTTTCTGTGTCCAGCAGTTGTTTGTTTTTATTGAAAAACATAATCATTACCTTTGTGCAAATAAAATAATACTTGGGGCCTAATTTATACTGTATCGGTTAGCGCAACCGCTTCTTGAGAGCATAGCTCTTTATAGTTGGTAAATTAGCGATTTGCAGCCATGTGTCATATTGAGCTATACCCTAACTTGGCGTCAGACCATCCGGCGCTAAATCGTCAGAATAGAGTTGCCTTCCGAATTGATTGACATACGCCGTCAAGGGTCATAGATTTCTTCCTGACACATTTCCCTCAGGAGGATACCTTGCACGGTCAGCGCATCGGTTACGTCCGCGTCAGCAGCTTCGACCAGAACCCAGAACGGCAGCTCGAACAGATCCAGGTGGATAAAGTGTTCACCGACAAGGCGTCGGGCAAGGACACACGGCGGCCCGAACTGGAACGGCTGCTCGCCTTCGTGCGCGAAGGCGACACGGTCGTGGTGCACAGCATGGATCGTCTGGCGCGCAACCTCGACGACCTGCGCCGCCTGGTGCAGGGCCTCACCCAGCGCGGCGTACGCATCGAGTTCCTTAAGGAGCATTTGACCTTCACCGGCGAGGACTCGCCGATGGCGAACCTGATGCTGTCGGTAATGGGCGCGTTCGCCGAGTTCGAACGCGCCTTGATCCGCGAGCGGCAGCGCGAGGGCATCGCGCTCGCCAAGCAGCGCGGGGCCTACCGTGGCAGGAAGAAATCCCTGTCGTCTGAGCGTATTGCCGAACTGCGCCAACGTGTCGAGGCTGGCGAGCAAAAGACCAAGCTGGCTCGTGAATTCGGAATCAGTCGCGAAACCCTGTATCAATACTTGAGAACGGATCAGTAAATATGCCACGTCGTTCAATCCTGTCCGCCGCCGAGCGCGAAAGCCTGCTGGCGTTGCCGGACACCAAGGATGAGTTGATCCGTCACTACACGTTCAGCGAAACCGACCTCTCCATCATCCGGCAGCGGCGCGGCCCGGCCAACCGGCTGGGCTTCGCCGTGCAGCTCTGTTACCTGCGCTTTCCTGGTGTCATCCTGGGCGTCGATGAGCCGCCGTTTCCGCCCTTGTTGAAACTGGTCGCCGACCAGCTCAAGGTCAGCGTCGAAAGCTGGGACGAATACGGGCAGCGGGAGCAGACCCGGCGCGAGCACCTGGTCGAACTGCAAACGGTGTTCGGCTTCCAGCCCTTTACCATGGGCCACTACCGGCAGGCCGTCCAGTTGCTGACCGAGATGGCCTTGCAGACCGACAAGGGCATCGTGCTGGCCAGCACCTTGATCGAGCACCTGCGGCAGCAGTCGGTCATTCTGCCTGCCCTCAACGCCGTCGAGCGGGCGAGCGCCGAAGCAATCACCCGCGCCAACCGGCGCATCTACGATGCCTTGGCCGAACCGCTGTCGGACGCGCATCGCCGCCGCCTCGACGATCTGCTCAAGCGTCGGGACAACGGCAAAACGACCTGGCTGGCCTGGCTGCGCCAATCGCCCGTCAAACCGAATTCGCGGCACATGCTGGAACACATCGAACGCCTCAAAGCGTGGCAGGCGCTCGACCTGCCTTCTGGCATCGAGCGGTCGGTGCACCAGAACCGCCTGCTCAAGATCGCCCGTGAGGGTGGCCAGATGACGCCCGCCGACCTGGCCAAGTTCGAGGCGCAGCGACGCTATGCCACCCTGGTGGCGCTTGCCATCGAGGGCATGGCCACCGTCACCGACGAAATCATCGACCTGCACGACCGCATCCTGGGCAAGCTGTTCAACGCCGCCAAGAACAAGCATCAGCAGCAATTCCAGGCGTCCGGCAAGGCGATCAACGCCAAGGTGCGGTTGTTCGGCCGCATCGGCCAGGCGCTGATCGAGGCCAAGCAGGCGGGCCGCGATCCGTTCGCCGCCATCGAGGCCGTCATGTCCTGGGATGCCTTCGCCGAGAGCGTCACCGAAGCGCAGAAGCTTGCGCAGCCCGAGGACTTCGATTTCCTGCACCGCATCGGCGAAAGCTACGCCACGCTGCGCCGCTACGCGCCGGAATTCCTTGCCGTGCTCAAGCTGCGGGCCGCTCCCGCCGCGAAGGACGTGCTCGACGCCATCGAGGTGCTGCGCGGCATGAACAGCGACAACGCCCGCAAGGTGCCCGCCGACGCGCCGACCGAGTTCATCAAGCCGCGCTGGCAGAAGCTGGTCATGACCGACACCGGCATCGACCGGCGCTACTACGAACTATGCGCGCTGTCGGAGATGAAGAACGCGTTGCGTTCCGGCGACATCTGGGTGCAGGGGTCGCGCCAGTTCAAGGACTTCGAGGACTACCTGGTGCCGCCCGCGAAATTCGCCAGCCTCAAGCAGGCCAGCGAATTGCCGCTGGCCGTGGCCACCGACTGCAACCGGTACCTGAACGACCGGCTGACGCTGCTGGAAACACAGCTTGCCACCGTCAACCGTATGGCGACGGCCAACGAGCTGCCGGACGCCATCATCACCGAGTCAGGCTTGAAGATCACGCCGCTCGACGCGGCGGTACCCGACACCGCCCAAGCGCTGATCGACCAGACGGCAATGATCCTGCCGCACGTCAAGATCACCGAACTGCTGCTGGAGGTGGACGAATGGACGGGCTTCACTCGGCATTTCGCGCATCTGAAATCGGGCGACCCGGCCAAAGACAAGAACCTGTTGCTGACCACGATCCTCGCCGACGCGATCAACCTGGGCCTGACCAAGATGGCGGAGTCTTGCCCCGGCACGACCTACGCCAAGCTGGCTTGGCTGCAAGCCTGGCACATCCGCGACGAAACCTACGGGGCGGCGCTGGCCGATCTGGTCAACGCACAGTTCCGCCATCCCTTCGCCGAGCACTGGGGCGACGGCACCACCTCATCGTCGGACGGCCAGAACTTCCGCACCGGCAGCAAGGCCGAGAGCACCGGCCACATCAACCCGAAATACGGGAGCAGCCCAGGGCGGACGTTCTACACCCACATTTCTGACCAGTACGCGCCATTTCACACCAAGGTCGTGAACGTCGGCGTGCGCGATTCGACCTACGTGCTCGACGGCCTGCTGTACCACGAGTCCGACTTGCGGATCGAGGAGCATTACACCGACACGGCGGGCTTCACCGATCACGTCTTCGCCCTGATGCACCTCCTGGGCTTCCGCTTCGCGCCGCGCATCCGCGACCTGGGCGACACCAAGCTCTACATCCCGAAGGGCGACGCCGCCTATGACGCGCTGAAACCCATGATCGGCGGCACGCTCAACATCAAGCACGTCCGCGCCCATTGGGACGAAATCCTGCGGCTGGCCACCTCGATCAAGCAGGGCACGGTGACGGCCTCCCTGATGCTCCGAAAGCTCGGCAGCTACCCACGCCAGAACGGCCTGGCCGTGGCGCTCCGCGAGCTGGGCCGCATCGAGCGCACGCTGTTCATCCTGGACTGGCTGCAAAGCGTGGAACTGCGCCGCCGCGTGCATGCCGGCCTGAACAAGGGCGAGGCGCGCAATGCGCTGGCCAGGGCAGTGTTTTTCAACCGCCTGGGTGAAATCCGCGACCGCAGTTTCGAGCAGCAGCGCTACCGGGCTAGCGGCCTCAATCTGGTAACGGCTGCCGTCGTGTTGTGGAACACGGTCTATCTGGAACGGGCTGCGCACGCGCTGCGTGGCAACGGCCATGCCGTTGATGACGCGCTGTTGCAGTACCTGTCGCCGCTCGGTTGGGAGCACATCAACCTCACCGGCGATTACCTCTGGCGCAGCAGCGCCAAGATCGGCGCGGGCAAGTTCAGGCCGCTACGACCGCTGCAACCGGCTTAGCGTGCTTTATTTTCCGTTTTCTGAGGCGACCCCCTTCATCGCGAATTGCACCGCCCAAGACGATCTGCACTGAAATCAATACTTTCTGATGCCTC